>CAYQEY010000014.1:0-33615 GCA_964416635.1 uncultured Lachnospiraceae bacterium
ATTTTATTTGCTATATCTGTTGGTTTCACCCCAACATTTATTATAGAACCAATAAAAAGCCTTCTCGGTAGCGATGAGCTGTCCGAGAAAGCTTCCTCAGAAAAACTACTTGTTATCAAATTTAAACCGCATAAACCGACCTTGATACAAATAACTTCCTCGTAGGAAGTTCTTTGCGCTACTTTCTTTCAAGAAAGTAGCAAAAAACCAAACACAAACTAACTAATTTCTCTCGTCAAGCGGAACGTAATCGTTCTTATGCGAAATAAACTTATAAGCAGGGCGTATGATCTTCTTAGAGGTCTGGAATTCCTCGATCCTGTGTGCACACCAGCCCGCCACTCGGGATATTGCAAACAAGGGGGTATACATTTCAACGGGAATATCGAGCATACGGTAAACGAGTCCGGAGTACAGGTCGACATTTGCGCACATGGGCTTATTCGTTCCCTTGAAGGAATTGAAAAGGTCAGGTGTCAGGCGCTCGATCGATTCGAGCAGGTGCAGGTCGTCGGCATATCCCTTCTTCTGCGCAAGATCGCGCGCGTACGTCTTGAGCATCTGTGCTCTGGGATCGGACAGAGTGTAGACCGCATGTCCCATACCGTAGATAAGTCCCTTGCCGTCGCCAAGCTCTCTTCTGAGTATCTTTGTGAGAATAAATTTAACCTCCTCGTCATCGTAAACGTCGTTGATGTTTTCCTTTATCGTATCAAACATCTCCTGAACCTTGATGTTAGCACCGCCGTGAAGAGGTCCCTTAAGCGAGCCGATAGCACCCGAGATAGCCGAATATGTATCGGTTCCCGAGGACGAAAGGACTCTGCAGGTAAACGAGGAGTTGTTACCTCCGCCGTGCTCCGCCTGAATTATCATACAGATATCGAGCAGTCTTGCTTCTTCCTCGGTATACTGCTTTGTGGAGCGAAGCATACGCAAAAAGTTCTGCGCGGAGCTCAGGTCGTCGTGCGGACGGTGGAAGCTAAGGCTTCTGCCGTAATAATGCGTGCGGTAGTACGCATAAGAATGCGCCGCGATCACCGGGAGCTTTGCAATTATCTCAATGCTCTGACGCAGCATATTTTCAAGGCTGGTGTCATCGGGATTTTCGTCATAGGAATAGAGTGCAAGAACGCCCGTCGCCATCTTATTCATTATCGAACGCGATGGTGCTTTCATAAGTATATCCTCGGAAAATCTCGGCGGAAGCTTGCGGTAATGCGCAAGAAGATCGTTAAAATTACTCAGCTGCTCGCGGTTTGGAAGCCGTCCGAAAAGAAGCAGGTAAACGACCTCTTCAAATCCGTAGCGATCCTCTTTTGCATATCCCTCAATAAGCTTCGACATATCGTATCCGCGATATTCGAGCTTGCCGTTGTCTGCTACCTTTTCACCTTCATAAACGTAATATCCGTGAACATTACCTATCTTGGTAACACCCGCCATAACACCGGTTCCGTCCTGCTCGCGAAGACCTCGCTTTACGCGATAGTTTTCAAAAGCCGCGGCGGGTATGCGGTTGGTGTCCTCTGCTGCATGAAGACAGCTTGCAAAAACTCTCTCATAAAGATCTGACGTCTCGCTGTCGACTACTCCGATAGTATTGTTGTTATCCATATTTTTCTCCTTTCCCACAAAGCAAAGGCGCACAAAAATCGGGTGTGCAAGGTAAAAAAACGCTCTGTGTAATGAACTGAACATTACAATTATACCACAAATAAATTGATTTTGCAAGAGAAAAAGCAAAAATATTCATATATTTAGTGAAATTTTCTCAAATCTAATGAAAATTTCAACATTTTTTGACAGAGTAAAGCATAAAAAATGCAACATCATTGTATAAAGCTCTGCCGAAAGCTTTGCTACCCGTGTTGCGTTCGCTTTTTTAGACAATAAAAATGCCCTAATACTATTGGCAGCGCACAAGTGCGCTTTTTATTTGTCTGCCAACCAAGCGATCATTATCCGCTACTCGTAAACGAGTTTCAACCAAAGCCTTCCTCCGAGAGGAAGGGGGACCGCTTGCGATGGAAGTAGACTTTGACATAATAGCATTATGCTCCTACTCTTTATTCGATTTCCGCTTATCGGCAAAGCCTTTATAGAACCCCGCCACTATCGCGGGGTTTTCGTCTTAAAAAAAGAGTTTTCGGACAGTTCGTTTCCGAAAACTCTTTTTATTATGTAAGACCCTATCAGAGAATATCGATATATTCGCCGTTCAGCGCCTTGTTCATGCTTCTTACCGCACAGAATTTGCCGCACATGGAGCAGGAATCCTCGTGCTCGGGAGAGCGGTCCTCCCGGATGGCCTTTGCCGTCTCGGGGTCAATCGAACATTCCCACTGCTTTTCCCAATCGAAGGTTCGGCGTGCATCCGCCATGGCGTCGTCAAGGTCGCGGGCGTGGGGTATCTTCTTTGCAATATCCGCGGCGTGAGCCGCGATCTTCGAAGCTATGATCCCCTGCTTAACGTCCTCGACATTGGGAAGTGCCAAATGCTCGGCAGGCGTAACGTAGCACAGGAAAGCCGCGCCCGATGCCGCCGCGATAGCTCCACCGATAGCGGAAGTGATATGGTCATATCCGGGGGCGATATCGGTAACGATAGGTCCGAGTACGTAGAAGGGAGCGCCCATGCAGATAGTCTGCTGGAGCTTCATATTTGCCTCGATCTGGTCCATAGGCATATGTCCCGGTCCCTCGACCATTACCTGCACGTCCTTCTCCCATGCGCGCTTGGTCAACTCGCCAAGGCGAACCAGCTCCTCGATCTGGCAGACGTCGCTTCCGTCGGCAAGACATCCCGGGCGGCAAGCGTCTCCGAGCGAAATTGTCACGTCGTATTCGCGGCAGATATCGAGTATCTCGTCAAAATATTCGTAGAACGGATTTTCCTGCCCCGTCATGCTCATCCACGCAAACACGAGCGAACCTCCGCGAGAGACTATATTCATTTTCCGCTTATGCTTCTTGATCTGTTCGATGGTCTTTCGGGTAATTCCGCAATGGAGCGTGACGAAATCAACGCCGTCCTGCGCGTGCAGGCGCACCACGTCGATAAAGTCCTTTGCCGTCAGGGTCGCGAGATCTCTTTGATAATGAATCACGCTGTCGTAGACCGGCACCGTGCCGATCATTGCAGGGCACTCTGCCGTGAGCTTTTTTCGGAATGGCTGAGTATTTCCGTGCGAGGACAGATCCATAATTGCCTCGGCACCCATATTCACTGCCTCCATGACCTTCTGCATCTCAATTTCGTAATCCTTGCAGTCTCTGGATACTCCGAGATTAACATTGATCTTTGTGCGGAGCATAGATCCCACTCCGTTGGGTTCAAGGCAGGTGTGGAGCTTGTTGGCGCAGATCGCTACCTGCCCTTTGGCGACAAGCTCGCGGATCTCCTCTTCGGTTCGGTACTCCTTGCGCGCAACGGCACTCATTTCGGGAGTTATTATACCCTTGCGGGCAGCTTCCATCTGTGTAGTATAGTTTCTCATCATGTTAATTCCTTTCAAGCAGATATTATTCGGCATATTTTGAATTTATATCAAAAACGTGGTTCATCGGGCCCGAACCGTGTCCTAAGTCAAGCATGGCGGCAAGCGCTCCGGAGATATACTCTTTAGCGCGCCCGATCGCGTCCTCAAGCGAGTATCCTTTTGCCAGATTTGCGGCAATTGCGCTGGAGAGAGTACATCCGGTTCCGTGGGTATTCGGATTATCTATCCGCTTACCGTAAAACCAATGAGTATGACCGCCGCAGCAGAGCAGGTCGGACGCATCCTGAATACTATGCCCGCCTTTAAGCAGGACTGCACAGCCGTACACGTTCTCGATCCGCCTTGCGGCTACAGTCATATCCGCTTGGTTTGCTATGCGCATATCCGCAAGTATTTCCGCTTCGGGGACGTTTGGCGTAACCAGCAGGGCAAGCGGAAAAAGCTCTCTCGTAAGTGCCTCAATTGCGTCGGTCTTGATAAGCGACGAGCCGCTGGTCGCCACCATAACGGGGTCGACGACAATATTCGATGCGCCGTAGTGCCTCAGCCTTTGGGCAATAGTACAGATAAGCTCCGCCGAAGATACCATACCGATCTTGACCGCATCGGGACGGATGTCCTCGAACACCGCATCTATCTGTTCTTTCAAAAATTCGGGAGTTGACTCCAGGATCGCTCTCACGCCGGTCGTGTTCTGAGCCGTCAGTGCCGTTATCGCACTCATGCCGTAAACACCGTTGGCACTCATCGTTTTCAGATCTGCCTGAATACCGGCGCCTCCACTGCAGTCGCTTCCCGCAATGGTCAATGCTGTTTTCATCTTCATTTTGTTTTTCCTTTCTATCTCAGCATCGTTTTCTATAGCGGTACAAAATGGTGCCCCCAATGCACCGCTCAAAGCTTTCGGCTCATTCAGCCGAAGCAAGCCTCCAAAATAATTTCATATCCCCGAAGTCGCTCAAATAAACGTCCGCGATATCACGAAGTCCTTCCTGTTCGCTCTCATATGGGTCGTATACGGCAACCGTCATAAAACCATCGTCCTTTGCCGTGCGGAGCGCGTGCAAGGAGTCCTCGACCACCGCAATTTCTCCGTGAGGCAGATCGAGGTGCTCTGCCGCTTTGCGGTATATCCGTGGGGACTCTTTTCCGCTTCCGACCTCACTGCAGGTGAATATCTCGGAAAAGAAGTCGCGAATTCCGCACCGTGTCAGGGCGGCTTCGGATAAGTATCTGTCGGTCGCGGTTGCAACGCACATTCCGATATTCTTCCCATGCAGCTGCTCAAGCCACCCGAATACTCCATCTTTCGGTTCGTCAAGGTGCAAATAATAGTCCTCGACCGTGCGGTTGATCCCGTCCGTAATGCTCGCAGTAGGCAGAGCAACGTCATATTGCTCTTTGATGTACTCGGCGGCTTGAAGCATGCTCATGGGCTTCAGGACCGTTCTCAGATCATCCCTCGGTTCTTTTCCGAGCGAGCGCAAATATATCTCTCCCGCACTCTCCCAAATACGCATGGAATCCAGCAGAGTGCCGTCAAGGTCAAATATCATCCCGCGAATCATTCTACCACCACGGCTTTCGCTTTTTCTTTGAGCTCTGCTGTCGCGCCTTCAATATCATCTGCGCCGAAAACAGCAGAGACCACAGCCACGCCCGAAGCTCCGCTTCCCTTGATCTGCAGGATGTTGTCGGCATTGATACCGCCGATCGCCACCGCAGGGATCGACACGGCGCAAGCTATCTCTCGCAGTTGCTCGTTCGTGATCCGAATGGCATTGGTCTTCGTTGGCGATGGAAACACCGCGCCGACACCCATATAATCCGCGCCGGCTCTCTCGGCGTCCCGTGCCTGCTCCGCGGTTTTGCAGGTAGCACCGATAATAAAATCCTTCGGAACACGCTTACGTATCTCCTCCACGGGAGTATCCTCGATACCCACGTGGACCCCGTCCGCACCGCTCTTTAAAGCAATTTCCACGTTGTCGTTGATGATCAGCGGCACACCGTACCTTCGGCAAAGCTCTTTTACCGAAATTGCTTCTTTCAAAAAGCTTTCCTCATCAAGCTTCTTTTCCCTGAGCTGTACAATGGTCGCTCCTCCCTTCAGAGCAGACTCTATCTGCTCTATGAGCGTTTGTTTTCCAACCCACGCTCTGTCGGTTATCGCATACAACAATAACATATCTTTATTGAATTTCATATTCTTTTCTCCATAGATCCAAGGTACTCTGCAACGTCCTCGCAGGTCATCAAGCTGCTCATCAGGCACGCGCCGACAGCTCCCGCCGCCCGCACCCGAGAGATATTTTCGGGGCATATACCTCCGATCGCGTATATTGGGATCTGAACGTCGGAACAGACCTCACGAAGGAAATGCAGTCCGCGCCCGGGCAGTCCTTTTTTACAGTCGGTCTCAAATATATTGCCGAGCGTGATATAGGTGCATCCCAGACTTTGAGCCTCCCGTGCGTCGTCTGCGCTGTGGCAGGAAGCTCCGATGAGGGAAAAGCGCGACTTTTCCTCTTTTGACATACAACGAAGGATATGCAACGGCAGATGTATGGCATCCGCATGAAGCTCCGATGCTACATCCGCAAAGCTGTGCAAAATACACCGCACGTTATGTCTCTCGCAGATCTCTGTTACTTGAAACGCAAGTTCTCTGTATTCATCCGCCGTCAGATCCTTTTCACGCAGGATCATCCCCGACGGTCGGCAAGCGGCGATCCGCTCGATCCGCACGAGAAAATCTTCGCGGCAGAGCTTTCGGTTGGTAACGCACAAAATATCAGACGTACACATAGTCATTCAAAACCGGCTGAAGTCCTTCTTCAGACATATCGCCGTACATTTTCTCAAAGCTTCGCGAATCATCTATCTCAAACTGCTCATCCCCCTTCGCGCCGTCATTATCCTTTCCCGTATACTTGCTTTCGTGGTCTCCGATCCCCGTGGAAACACCTGCAGAGACCTTTGTTGCGGCGATCTTTACAATGCCGTTTCTGAACTCTGCGCTCTCACGCGAAGAAACGGTTATTCCCACAAAGGGCAAAAAGATCCGGTAGGCGCAAAGCACCTGGCAGAGCTGTTTCTCGCCGACGTCAAGCGGATTTATCTTGTCGTTGTTGATTATCGGACGAAGTCTGGGACAGGACAGCGACATCTCCGCTTGAGGATACTTCCTCTGCAGATAATATACGTGGAGCGCACTTGCAAGCGCATCCTTACGGAAATCCGACAGTCCCAACAACGCCGAAAAGGCTACGCCGCGCATACCGCCGCGAAGCGCGCGCTCCTGCGCGTCAAAACGATATGGCCAAACACGCTTGTGTCCGAGCAGGTGGAGCGTTTCGTATTTGTCCGAGTCGTAGGTCTCCTGAAAGACGGTGACATAGTCCGCGCCGCACTCATGGAGATATCGGTATTCATCGGTATTGACCGGATATATCTCCAAGCCCACCATACGGAAATACTTTCTCGCCAGCTTGCAGGCTTCACCGATATAGCTTACGTCGCTTTGCGAACGACTCTCTCCGGTGAGAATAAGTATCTCCTCCATGCCCGAGTCGGCAATGACCTTCATCTCGTGCTCTATCTGCTCCATATTCAGCTTCATACGCTTGATATCGTTGTAGCAGTTAAAGCCGCAATAGACGCAATAATTCTCGCAATAATTTGCAATATACAGAGGGGTAAACAGATATACGGTATTACCGAAGTGCTTGCTCGTCTCGATCTTTGCCCTCTGTGCCATTTCCTCGAGAAAAGGCTCTGCCGCAGGAGAAAGAAGAGCTTTAAGGTCTTCGATACTGCACCTCTCGTGATCCAGCGCCGCACGAACGTCGCGGGCGGTATATGCGTTATAGTCATATCCTTGCATCTGCGATATCACCCGACTGCAAACATCGGAATCTATGACCTCCATGCCCGGCAGATATTCCATATGATCCTTTCGGGCGGTGGGATCGGTCTCAATGCGGTGCTTTTTTTCCAAAGCCGCCTGCGACAGATGTACCGAATCCACGAAAAACCGATTTTCCATATAAATTCTCCTTAATCGCGCAAAAATCCGGTCAAGGGATCGGATGCCGCCGCGCCTCGGCTCAAAACTCTGCCGAGTCCCGACAGATATGCTTTGCGTCCCGCTTCTATCGCTTGCCTGAATGCCGCCGCCATCATGGGCAGGTCGCCTGCCGTCGCAAGAGCGGTGTTTGCCATGACCGCCGCCGCGCCCATTTCCATGGCTTCGCACGCCTGCGAGGGTCTGCCGATTCCGGCGTCTACGATAATGGGAAGATCGATCTCGTCGATAAGGATCTGAATAAACTCACGGGTCGCAAGCCCCTTGTTGGAGCCTATGGGTGAAGCGAGAGGCATGATCGTAGCCGCGCCCGCGTTTACCATGTCTCGTGCCGAATTCAGGTCGGGGTACATATAGGGCATGACCACAAATCCCTCGTTCGCCAATATCTCGGTGGCTTTAACGGTCTCCTGATTGTCGGGAAGCAGATATTTGGTATCCCGCATGATCTCGACCTTGACAAAATTTCCGCATCCGAGCTCTCTTGCAAGACGCGCGATGCGCACGGCTTCCTCGGCGCATCGCGCACCCGAGGTGTTGGGCAGAAGTGTTACACCCTTGGGGATATAATCAAGGATGCTCTCCTGCTCCTTAGTGTTGGCGCGGCGGACTGCCAATGTAATGATCTCGGCGCCTGCATCCTTGACGGCGGCCTCAATAAGCTTCATAGAGTATTTACCCGATCCGAGAATAAACCGGGAATTGAACTCATGTCCGCCGATAACCAATTTATCGTTGTTCATAATCATAAAACCTTCTTTCTTGTTATACTTCAAATTCTCCTGCGAGGATCCGCAGGACTGTTTGTGCCTGATGCGCGGCACAGAGCATGACACGCGGAGCGACCAGACCTATCGTTGTTTCCACGCCGCTCACCTCATCTCCGCAAAGATAGAATCGCTTTGTGATCCTTCTTGTGCGAATGGCGTTTGGCGTTCCCATACCCGCCATGCCCGATGCCGCGACCAAATAACTGTCCGGAAGCCTTTCCGGCACGCAATTTGCAAGCATTGCCTTTGCCTCCGCCTTATCAAATGCCTCGCAGATCACGTTTGCCCCTCCAAGATAGTCCGAAAAATTTTCTTCGGTAAGCCTCTCGGTAACAGTCTCGATATTTATATACGGCGCGATCTCGGTTAAGTTTTCTTTGAGAGCATCGGTCTTGTATCTGCCTATCTGCGCCGCCTTATATTGCTGTCTGTGAAGATTGGTAACGTCAACGCGGTCAAAATCAATGAGTATAAGCCTCCCGACACCTGCCCGCGCCAAAGAGACGGCAATATTCGAGCCGAGCCCACCCAAGCCGCACACGGCAACGCTCGCCGCAGAAAATCTGCTTTGCAGACGCTCTCCGTGCCGAGCCTCAAGTGCCGCGAGCCATTCTTCTTTTGAAGGTATCATCTCAGCCGCCCCCCACGAAGCTTACGACCTCCAAGATGTCACCGTCTTGCAGGACCGTGTCGCCGTACTGCGACTTAAATACGATATCTCCGTTGCGTTCGACCGCTATCCGCTTGGGATCGTAGTTTGTAAGAGCGAGATATTCGGAGAGCGTCTTTCCGGCAATATCAAGCTCCACACCGTTCACTTTGACCATAATGTCACCTCACGAAAATAAAAATGCGGGGACCCCGATTCGGAAATTCCCCGTAAATATTACAAAGTGTCCCTACGTTGGCATTATCCAAATCAGGTTATGGGTCGAAGGTCAACCTTCCTCTCAGCCTGTACACAAGCTCCCCGCGTATTAAGTTAAGTTCCTTCTCGACGTTTTGTACCCGTCCCGATAATTATACACCATTTTAGCGTAGAATACAAGTGGTAAAGCGAAAAAATTTAATAAAAATCCACCTGCAAAACAAATGATTGATCTTGGTTTTTTGTTACTTCTATATAGGGTGAAAATCAATTTTTCCAATTTGACTCAGCCCCATTTACCGAAGAATTCGGCTATGTATCATATCTCCCCGAACAGGCGGAGTGCTTCTCTTGCCGCATTCTGCTCCGCCTCACGCTTTGATCTGCCCTTTCCCCTGCCTATAACATTCGAATTAAGACGCGCCACGACCTCAAATTCCTTCTTGTGATCGGGGCCGCTCTCTCCTATGACTATATACTCGAGAAAATCTCCCTCTGCCTGCTGTATAAGCTGTTGAAGCTCGGTCTTTGCGTCGATCCTCTTTGACTTGTCCGAATTTTCCTCCAAAAATCTCTTGATTATCGGCAGGACAAAATCTCTTGCTCTGTCGAGTCCGTTTTGCTTGGCATCGAGATATATAGCGGCAACAAGCGCTTCAAAAGCATTTTCGAGCGTGGACTGCCGCTCGCGGCCGTTATTCTTTTCCTCGCCGTGTCCGAGATATAGATACTCTCCGAGCCCTATGGAACGGGAGTAAGATGCCAAGGATGCCGACTGAACGAGCATCGCGCGCATCTGAGTGAGCTCTCCCTCGGGAAGCTCGGAATAGTTTTCAAAAAGATATTCGCTGACTACTACAGAAAGCACCGAGTCGCCCAGAAATTCAAGTCTCTCGTTGCACTCAACGATCTGCTTTTTAGCCTTAAGCTCGTTGGCATAGGAAGAATGAGTCAGCGCCTCCTTAAGAATATCTCTGTTCTCAAAGCTGTATCCGATCCTTTTTTCAAGTACTTCGATATCGAATCTTTGCATTTCTTCCTCCGTAAAAAATCAATTTCAGGCTTGTTTTTCCTCTGCCTTCTTGCTCTCTGCCGCGACGGCAAGGGCATCTTCAAGCTCGGAGGTTATCGGTGTATTTGAATACGCTATAGCCTGACGGATAGCGTTCTTGAACGCCTTTGCCTTTGAGGAGCCATGCGCCTTTATAACAGGCTTTGCTATACCGAGTATCGGCGCGCCGCCGAGCTCGCTCGCGTCAAAGGTCTTCTTGATCCCCGCCAGCTCGCCCTTCATAAGAAATCCCGCAGCCCTCGTTTTCAGCTTGGAATAGATGGTGGTCTTCAGGGTCTTGAGCATCATATTTCCCAGACCCTCCATAGTCTTAAGGAATATATTTCCGGTAAATCCGTCGGCAATGATCACGTCGCAGGTATTCTGCATTACGCGGTTACCCTCGATATTTCCAACGAAATTTATGTTTTTGTTTGCTTTAAGTACCTTATACGTCTCTATCTGAAGCTCGGTTCCCTTGTGCTCCTCTTCGCCGTTGTTGAGAAGTCCGACTCGCGGGTTTTCAACCCCCATGACCTGCTTCATATACGCGCTTCCCATGATTGCAAACTGTTCAAGGTACTCGGGCGTTACAACGACGTTGGCACCCGAATCCGCAAGCAAAACGGGAGGCTGAAGCGGCAAAAGACTTGCTATTGCCGGACGCTTTACGCCCTTGACCTTGCGCACGATGAGATTTGCGCCGGTGAAAAGCGCACCGGTGTTACCCGTGCTTACAAACGCATCTCCCTTGCCCTCCTTGAGCATACGAAGACCGACGCTCATAGAAGAATTTTCCTTACCGCGAACCACGACGATGGGGTCGTCCTCCATCGTAATGACCTCTTCGGTATTGACTATGTCGCACCCGTCAAGCGATATACCGTTCTCACTCGCTATTTGCAATATCATGTCCCGGTCGCCGACGAGAATATATTTAATATCCTCACCAAGCTCGTCTATGGCCTGAGCAACACCCTTTACCGTTTCCAACGGAGCGTTGTCGCCGCCCATCATATCAACTATTACAGTTTTCATCGATCTGCTCCTTTATTTCATCGATACATGCAAGCGCTCTGTCCGCGAGCGCCTGATTTTTTACTGTCTTTCCACCCTTGACACGGGCGGAAAGCGGTTCGATTATTCCGAAATTGGCGTTCATCGGTGCAAATGCGGAGGTTCCTCCGCCCGAGACATACGCCGCCATTGCCCCGAGCATGGTCTTGCGTGAAAAATGCAACACCCCTGCGCCAAGAGCCTCGAGAGAGGCGTTGATACCCGCTACAAGTCCGGAGCCTGCCGACTCGATGTATCCCTCAACTCCCGTCATCTGCCCTGCAAAATAAATTCCGTTCTCGCCCGATGTCAAGAGCCTGTAGCCTTCGTCAAGATGTCCGGGTGAATCGAGATAGGTATTCCTGTGCATAACTCCGTATCTCAAGAATTCGGCATTTTCGAGTCCGGGGATCATACGGAAGACCCGCCTCTGCTCCGGAAAGGTCAGATGGGTCTGAAATCCCACGATATTATACATGGTTCCCTCTCGGTTCTCCTTGCGGAGCTGTACCACCGCGTAGGCTTCCTTGCCCACTCTCCTGTCGATAAGTCCGACCGGCTTGAGCGGTCCGAACAGCAAAGTCTCCCTGCCGCGTCTCGCCATAACTTCGACCGGCATACATCCCTCGAATACCTTGATATTCTTTTTCTGCTCGTCCCTGTCAAATTCCTTAAGCTCTGCCTCCTCGGCGCTGACGAGCGCCTCCCAGAAGGCGTTATACTGTTCCTCATTCATCGGGCAGTTGATATAATCGGCATCTCCCTTGTCGTATCTCGACGCAAAGAAAGAGATGTCGGTATTTATGCTGTCCGCAGAAACTATGGGTGCCGCAGCGTCGAAAAAGTGAAGCGAGCCAAATCCGAGCGTATTTGCTATATAGTCAGCCATCGGCTCGGAGGTCAAAGGACCCGTGGCAATGACCGATATTTCGTCTCTGTCGACCGAATCCGCCTCGGTGTATACCACCTCTATATTCGGGTGTGCTTTGATTTTTTCGGTTATATACTGTGAAAACTTCTCTCTGTCGACCGCAAGAGCCGAGCCCGCGGGAACGCGGGTAGCGTCAGCCGCCTGCATAATGACAGAATTCATCCGACGCATCTCCTCTTTGAGAAGTCCCACCGCGTTTGAGGTAACGTCAGAGCGCAGAGAGTTCGAGCAAACGAGCTCGGCAAATCCGTCTGTGTGATGCGCGGGAGTGCGCTTGCGGGGCTTCATCTCGATAAGCCTTACGCGCACTCCGCGCTCAGCCGCCTGCCACGCCGCCTCACATCCCGCAAGACCCGCGCCGTAAACTGTTATTCTTTTATCCGTCATATTCTTTTCTCAAAATTATTCTTCTGTATCTGCCGTATCTATTTGCTTTTTGTATCCACAGCTCTTGTTATGGCAGACATACATAGCCTGACCCTTTTTGCGGAAGAGCATCTCCCCGCACTCCGGACACTTTTCGTTGGTAGGCATATCCCAGGACGAGAAATCGCATTCGGGATATCTCTCACAGCTGTAAAAGACCGTGCGGTTCTTTCCGTTCTTCATGATTATTTTGGAATTACACTTCGGGCAGGCAACTCCTATATCTTTGGTTCTCTGCTTTGTAAAGTTACATTCCGGGAAGCGACTGCAGGCAAAGAAGCTGCCGTATCTTCCGGTCCTCTGCACCATATCCGCACCGCAAAGCTCGCACTTGAAGTCAGCTACGACGACCTTTTTGTCTTCGTTGCCGGTCTCTTCTGTATTTTTCGTAACGAGAGGCTTTGTGTTTCGGCATTGCGGATAGTTGGGGCAAGCGGCAAATTTTCCGAAGCGTCCGTTCTTGACTATCATCTTGCTTCCGCATTTGTCGCAGACGATATCGGTCTGTTCGACCGGGACCTCCAGTTCGGTGTCTCTCATCTTCTCATTCGCCGCTTCAAGCTCACGTTCAAAGTCCTGCCAAAAGTCAGAAAGCACCTTATTCATTGAAATCTCGCCGTTCTCGATGCGGTCGAGGTCGTCCTCCATCTGCGCAGTAAACTTGTAGTCTACGACGTCTGCAAAGCTCTCTGTCATTATCTTATTGGTCAGCTCGCCCGTGGGAGTCGGAACCAACGACTTTCCCTCAAGCTTCACATAGCTTCTTGAGATTATGGTCGAAATGATAGTCGCAAACGTGCTCGGGCGTCCGATACCCATCTCTTCAAGGAATTTGATAAGCGACGATTCGGTATAGCGCGCGGGCGGCTCGGTGAAATGCTTATCGGGCTGAAGTCCGATCGTGTCAAGTCTGTCGCCGACGTTTACGTTTGGAAGCTTGATGTTCTTCTGCTCGCGTACCTCGTCTGCAGTTTGTCTGCTCTCCTCCTCGCTCTCCTCGTAAAGCGCCATATACCCCTGGAAATCAACGGTATATCCGCCGGTCCTGAATATATATCCGGCTGATTCAAAATCAGCTGTTACGGTCGAGAGAACTGCCGATTCCATCTGGCTTGCAACAAATCTCTCCCAAATAAGCTTATAGAGCTTGAACTGGTCGCTTGTGAGATACTTTTTTATTTTGGCAGGTTCAATAGCTACTCTTGCAGGTCTGATAGCCTCATGCGCATCCTGCGCTCCGGTACGTGTTTTGTATTGTCTGGGGCTTTCGGGGTAGTAGCCTTCGCCGTATTTCTCGCCGATGTAATCTCTCGCCTCGTTCTGTGCGTCGATCGAAACTCTCTGTGAGTCTGTACGCATATAGGTGATAAGACCCTGAACTCCGCCGTTCTCAGTGCCGACGTTCACACCTTCATAAAGCTCCTGGGCGATCTTCATTATCTTCTGGGAGCGGAAGCCGAGCTTTCTCGCCGCCTCCTGTTGCATAGTCGAGGTGGTAAAGGGCGGAGCGGGGAGCTTTTTCTTTTTGGATTTTTTAAGCGAGCTTACCTTAAAGCTCTGATCCTTCACGGCATTGAGAACGCGGTCGGCATCCTCCTTGCAGGAGAGCTTTATCCTTCCGTTTTCGTCACCGTAAAAGCGCACGGTAAACTCCTGGCCGTCTGCACTGCCGAGTGTCGCGTCTATCGTCCAGTACTCGACAGGAACGAAGCGTCGTATCTCCTCTTCCCTCTCAACTATCATCCTCGTCGCCACAGACTGCACGCGACCCGCGGACAGACCGCTTCTTACGTTCTTCCAGAGGAAGGGAGAAAGCTTATATCCCACTATTCTGTCAAGTATTCTTCTTGCCTGTTGAGCGTTGACAAGATTCATGTCTATCTGCCTGGGCTCTTTTATCGCACTCTTGACCGCCGTCTTGGTAACCTCGTTAAAGGTAACGCGGAGCGTATTTTCAACGGGGATACCGAGAGCGGTGGCAAGATGCCATGATATCGCCTCTCCCTCACGGTCGGGGTCGGTCGCGAGAAACACCTTATTTGCCGCTTTTGCTTCCTTGCGTATCTCCTTTATCAGATCACCCTTGCCGCGGATATTTATATAATGTGCCTCAAAGTTGTTTTCAATATCGACGCCGAGCGAGCTTTTGGGAAGATCGCGCACGTGACCTTTTGAAGCAATAACCTTGTAATTTGAACCGAGATACCCTTTTATGGTCGATGCTTTGGAGGGGGACTCCACTATAACCAAATTTGCCATCTATTTTAAAATCCTTTCGATGTGTATACTGTGTTTATTTTCTTATATAAAGTCCGCCGGGAAGCGAGCTTATCAGCCCGCAAAGCTCAAGCATGGTAAACGCCGTAACAGCGCCGCCTATATCTATTCCCCGAGCGGAGAGCGAATCGGGACTTATCGCCTTATCTATCGGCATAGCCTCAAATACGCCCCTTGTAAATTCGTCGAGCGTTGAGAGCACCGATGCCGAGTCGTCAGCCATGCTCTCGCCCTCATTCTTATTTTGCTGTGTATTTTCGGGAACGGATCCGGTTTCTTCAAGCACAAGGTCTCGGTCATTCTTGTTCGCTTCTACCGACCTTTTGAACGAGACGGTCAGTTTTGAAGCGGCTCCGTACTTCTTAAGTGCCGCATCCGCGTCGCGCTCCGAGATCTTCCTTCCGGATTTGACGAGCTTTTCCCGATGGATGATATCGTGATAAAGGAAATCGTAATGTTTAAGAATATCGTCCGAGCAAAGCACCGCGTACGCGCCCTCTCGAATAAGCTCGTTGGGTCCTTCGGAGTTGCTCTCGTCGATCTTTCCGGGGAGCGCAAAAACCTCACGTCCCTGATCTATTGCGCGTCTTGCCGTGATAAGCGAACCGCTTCCAATCGCGCCCTCCACGACTAAAACTCCTTGACACAACCCGCTGATTATCCTGTTTCGTTTAGGAAAATTATGTCCTCTCGGTTCCTCGTTCGGAGGATATTCGGTTATAACCGCGCCTCTTTTTGCGATCGCCTCCATGAGCCTCTTGTGCTCCTTGGGATAGACCACCGAAATACCGCATCCGAGCACGGCTACCGTACTGCCACCCGCAGACAGCGCTCCGCACGCGGCGACACCGTCGATCCCGAGTGCCATTCCGCTGACGACCACAGCACCTGCGCTTGCAAGCTCGTATCCTATTTTATACGCGGATTGCTTTCCGTATTCGCTCATTTTTCTCGTTCCGACAATTCCTATGCAAAGCGCTGAATTGAAGTCGGGAAAATGACCTAGACAGTACAGCAACACCGGGGCATCTTCGATGCTCTTAAGTCTCTTGGGATACCGAATGTCCCCATACGAAATTATATCGACGCTGTTTTCCCTGCAATACTTAAGTATTGCATAAGAGCCGTCAAGGTCCTTCTCGCAAAGCTTCGCTTTAAGAGCCGAATTTATTCCTTCAAGCTGTTCGATCTCATCGTCGCTGAGCCTGTAAAGATCAAACGGGTCCTGATATTTTTCCATAAGACGTCCGAACTGCTTTGAAGCTATTCCGCATTTTTCTGCAAGCCACAACCAATACAAAGTGTTTTCGTCCTTCATCCGATTACCTCCGTCGTAGTCCGATCAATCTGCGCGCACCGTCTCCCAGATACATATGGATGCTGCCGCCGCCGCGTTCAGCGACTCACTGCCCGCTACCATCGGTATAAGCGCACAGTCGTCGCAGGCCTCTATGACATCCTCGGATAGTCCGTGCCCCTCGTTGCCGATGACGAAGCAATCCGAGCGAGAAAGTCGAAGCTTGCCGATGATCTCTGCGTCCTTGTGCAACGCCGCAGCGTAAATACGTCTGCCCGACTTGCGAAGCGAGCGTATGGCGGAGGGCATGGCACTGCACGGAAGAATATCTGTATTCAGCCTGAAAAGTCCGCCCATGGCGCCGCGTATCGTCTTGGGATTGTAGAGGTCGGCGCAGTCGTCGCTTATCACCAGCCTGTCGATGCCCAGCGCCGCACAGCTTCTTATGACGGTTCCGAGATTTCCGGGATCGCGCAGTGACTGAGCTATAAGCAATCGCTCGCCGAGCGGCAGAGTGTAGCTCTCGCACTCGTCTGCACTAAGCGTCCTGTGCCTGCACGCAATAAATTTTGCGACCGTGATGATGCCGTCCGGAGACTTCTCCTCGCTGAGCTTTGAGAAAACGCTCTCAGATACCGCGAGCACTCTGTCGGCAGGCACGCATCCTCGGCGTACACAATTTTCTATCTCGGTGCCCAAAGAAGCTATCGCGTCCTCGCGGACAACGACGTACTCGATGCACAGTCCGCACGCCACAGCCTCGCCGAAAAGCTTGATACCGTCAAAGCGAAAAAGCTCTTCTTCTTTTCTCGATTTTTTGTCGCAAAGCGCGCATATGCGCTTTACCGTGGGATTTTGTCTCGAGGTGATGACCTCTTTTACAGTTAACATATCTTCTCCTATTTACAGAATAAAACCCGGCAAATACCGGGTTTTATGTCTAAAATCAGAGTGCAGCCTTTGCTTTTTCAACGAGAGCCGCAAAAGCTTCCTTATCGGATACTGCGAGCTCAGAGAGCATCTTGCGGTTGAGGTCGATTCCTGCGCTCTTGAGACCGTGCATGAATGTGGAGTAGTTCATACCGCAAGCCTTAGCCTGTGCTGAAATACGAGCGATCCAGAGTCTGCGGAAGTCTCTCTTCTTCATCTTTCTGCCTGCAAAAGCGTAGTTTCCGCTCTTGAGTACAGCCTGCTTAGCCATCTTGAAGTGCTTGGACTTTGAGCCCCAGTAGCCCTTCGCAGCCTTAAGTACTTTATTTCTTCTCTTGCGCGTCATCATAGCGCCCTTAATTCTTGCCATTTTATTTTTCCTCCTCTGTCAATTCCGAATTATTTCCGGATAAGTGTTTTGATATTTGCGGTCATGGACTCGCTGAGTATTGCACCGGAGCGAAGATGTCTCTTTCTCTTTGCGGTCTTCATACCCGTGTTATGTCTGTGATGGCAGTGTCCCATCTTTACCTTACCTGTTCCGGTAACAGAGAATCTCTTAGCGGATGCTTTATGTGTCTTAACTTTTCCCATTTTAGTTTTTCTCCTTTTCTATTTTCTCAATCGTAATTGATACAAACTGATATATCACAAAGGACGCAAGTCCTCTTTGAACGTGATCATTTTTGTTTGACGGGCGAAACCACCATGCTGAGCAGTCTTCCGTCGAGCACGGGTGCTTTTTCGACGTTTCCGAATTCGGAGCACGCCTCCTCAAACTTTTTCATTATTTCCTGGCCGATAGCCATATGGCTCATCTCTCTGCCCTTAAAGCGCATAACGACTCTTACCTTGTTGCCGCTCTCGAGGAATTTCTGTGCATGTCTTGCCTTGGTTTCAAAGTCATGCGTATCGATCCTGCAGGAAAGCTGGATCTCCTTGAGCTCGATAACCTGCTGCTTCTTCCTGGCTTCCTTTTCCTTCTTGTCTCGCTCGAAGCGATACTTTCCGTAGTCCATTATCCGGCATACGGGGGGCTGAGCCTGCGGAGCCATGAGCACCAGATCGTAGCCCTTATCATAAGCGAGCTTGAGCGCGTCGTTCGACGACATAATGCCGATCGCTTCACCGTCGACACCTACGACTCTTACTTCCTTCGCTTTGATCTCCTCGTTGATCATCAATTCTTTTGCGCTAATACTAAATACACCTCCGTTTTTGCAAAAATGCAAAAAAAATTGCGCGAAGAGAATCTCCGCACACAACACGCCCCGACTGCAGCCGCGGCAATTTGCATATAAGACCGATGCTCGCATCTTGCGGCACGGTGAGAACGGAGAGTTCTGCTTCATTTTCAACATATTCTACCACATCCCTATCGGTTTGTCAATAGTTTTTTCAAAATTTTTTCGCTCTCTGTGATTTTTGCTTTCCGACGTCTCTGATAACTGCAAAAACCGCCGCCCTTGATGGGCAAGCGGCTTTGCGTTTCGTTCCTTTGATCATCTGTTGTGATTATTTTTTGATCTCGGCAAGTATCATCTTGAGAAGATCCTCGGTAGTAGGATTCTTGGCTCTCTCCTCCGCCGCCTTGGCTTCTGCCAAAGCCTTCTCCTCTTCTGCCTTTTTCTTAAGGTATTCGGAAACCGCCGCTTTGTCGCGAAGCTTGATACCCGCAGCCTTAAGCTCTTTTTTCTGAGCCTTGGTGGGTATTTCGCTCTTTGCCTCGGCTATCTCCTCGCGAATGTTGTTGACCGCTTTCAGGATGCAGAAAAGCACAAACGCGATTATGATGAAGTTGAATATTGCATTGATGAAGCTGCCCCAGTCTATGTAGATAGATTGAGCAAGGTCGACGCTTCCGTCCTCTGCGTACACGGTCTTCAAAAAGGTATAGACCTCACTCAATGAATTTGCTCCGAATATGCTCGCCAGTACCCAGTTGGTCAAGGGCTTGAGTATGTTATTTGTCAATGCGGTCACTATCGCCGTAAAGGAACTACCGACGATAACACCTATTGACATATCGATAACGTTGCCCCTGTGCATGAATTTTTTGAATTCCCCCATAAACTTTTTCATAAACCTCTCCCCTTTCGGATATTTTTAAAATCTATTATTACAAGTCAAACCATTTCCGACATCAGCGCCTCAAACTCACCCTTTAAGCCCAAAGAGCCGAGAGAAGCGGGCAGAAGGTAGCTCGAGCCCTTTGAGAGCGGATATTCTGCGCCGTGATACGAAATGGCTCCGTCTCCCGACACGACGAGCAAATGGCACATACTGCCCTGCGTGCTGAGCTCTGCCGAGCCGTCAACACGAAGCTTTTGAACGCGAAAATAATCACAGTCTGCAAGAAGACGATCGGGTATCCCGCCCTGTGCGCGAGAATATTGAATGGCGCGTATCTCCTCTTCCGAAAAATCGCGGATAACGTCAAGCGCCTTCTTTACGTGGAGCTCGCGCGCCTTCCCGTCGGCACCGATGCGTCCGTAATCGTAAACCCGGTAGGTCAGATCGCAATTTTGCTGTATCTCGGCGATAAGTATGCCGCGCCCTATCGCGTGAGGCAGACCTGCGGGAATAAAATACGTCTCTCCCGCGTGAACCGGAACGTAATTCAGCACGCTCTCGACTCTGCCCTCGCTCAACGCCGCCGACAGCTCCTCTCTGCCGACTCCGTCGCGAAGCCCGCAAACGATCCTCGCGCCTTCGTCCGCCTCAACGATATACCACATCTCGGTCTTGCCGCGATCCTTCTCAACACGCGAGGCATATGCGTCGTCCGGATGTACCTGCACCGAGAGGTCGTCGCCGGCATCTATCAGCTTGACGAGCAGCGGAAACTCCGCAGAAGAACCGGAGCCGCCGGTCAGCTTTTCCCTATAGGTATCTATAAGCTCGGCAAGCTTTCGTCCTCGCCACACGCCGTTTTCGACCGTGCTGTTCTCATTTTTCCGAACGCAGAGCTCCCAGCTCTCTCCGACCTTTTCTCCCGAGCCCTTGCCCCAACAGTCCCTCAAGCGTTCTCCGCTCCATATCGGAGACTTGTTTACGTGTGACAGAGCGAGCGGATAAAGATAGTCATCTCCCTCATTCCCGACAGGATATTCAAAGCTCTGTATGCGCGCGTCAAGCTCACAAAGATATCTCGCCGCCTCCGACTTTGCGGCGTCGAGCGAAAGCTCACGGTAATTTCCGCACTCCTTACGCTCCGCGCCGAACATCTCGTCGGCATCGTTTGCTATGGTGCGCAGTACCTCCCTGACCACCGAAAGCACCCTCTCGTTGTCGGCGTTGCGCACAAGCAGATAAAATCCGGTGCGACACCCCATGGGTCCGAAATATATCACGTCGCCGCCGATCGAAGAATTGCGGATGTATGTCGCAAACATATGCTCGAGCGAGTGCATAGTCAGATCATCCATAAAATCGTCTGCATTCGGCTTTCTCGTGCGCATATCGTAGGTCGTGATATCACCGTCGATACGCGATACATAAATGCCGGGGACGATAAGATCGTGATCGACCGAAAAGCTGGTTATTCTTCTTACACTGTTTCCCATAATTCCTCCTCATCAAAAAGCTTCGAGCACGGCCTCAACGAGACGCTGAGACTTCAGTGCCGCAAGCTTTACCATCTCGGGATATTCCATTTCAGCCTCTCCCGACGCATTGTCCGAGATACAGCGAATGATAACGAAATCCACGCCGTTGACATAGCATACCTGCCCTATCGCCGCGCCCTCCATCTCACAGGCTATCGCGCCGAAGGTGTCGCGTATAAACTCCTTGCGCGATGAACTGTTGATAAACTGATCCCCCGATGCAATAACTCCGCCCAGAGCGCGGTTTCCCTGCATGACGGCTATATCGATGACCTTCTTTTCAAGCTCGCGCGAGGCGGGTATTTCTATGACGTTTATACCCGAGATAAGCCCCGGCGCATCTCCGATCGCCGTAGTGTCCATGTCGTGCTGTACCACAGCCGTCGAAACGGCAAGATCAAGTATACCTATCCTGTCCGAGAGCGTACCCGCAACGCCCGTGTTTATCAGCACCTCCGCGCCGTAGCGCAGTATCATGGTCTGCGCGCAGATCGCCGCAAATACCTTGCCTATACCGCATTGAGCAATGACCGTATCCTTACCGCAAAGCTTTCCCGAAACGAATTCGATCCCACTCACGACCTCAACTCTTTTTTCCTCTGTTTTTGCTTTGAGCGCTTCGACCTCGGCGCTCATGGCTCCGATTATCCCTATCATATCGATCTTCTTATATCTCCTCATATATTTCAAGCAAGCGCTCCTCGAGCGCATTTTTCTTTTCTTCAAGCTCGGAAAGAAGCTTGTAATCATACGCCGCCTCTCCCGCAATACGCCCGTCGATGGCGTCGATCTCGTTCTCTATTCTCGTCGCCTCGGCGCGAAGCCTCTCAAGTCGCTTTTGCGCGTTGCGCGCGTCGGCGCTTTCCTTCTTTTTCTTAAGATATATCTCCTTGTTGCTGCCCGAAGCACTCACCTGTTCCGCGACGCCTTCCGCCGTGAGCGTCGATCTGCGCTCGCGGTCGCGGCAAAGCTCCGCGTAGCCTTCACCCTTGCGCATAACACCAATATCCGCAAATCCGCCGCCCACCGACTCCGGAAGCATATCGATCATCCTCGTTGAAAGCTTATCGATAAAATAACGGTCGTGAGAGACGATGACGACCGTCCCTTCATACTCCTCCAGCGCGCCCTCAAGCGCCTCGCGTGAATCTATGTCGAGGTGGTTGGTCGGCTCGTCGAGTATCAGCAGATTAGTTGGGTTGAGAATGAGCTTTGAGAGAGTCAGACGCGCCCTTTCTCCGCCGCTGAGGTCGCTGACCTGCTTATAGACGTCATCTCCCGTAAACCTGAAGAGCGCAAGAGTGCCGCGGATCTCGGTCTCGGTCAGAGCGGGATACGCGTTCCACAGCTCGTCGAGTACCGTATTCGACCGAGTGAGATTCTGATTTTCCTGATCGTAATAGCCGATATTGACGTTGTATCCATGCTCGATATATCCCGAAGTCGGCTTCAGCTTACCGAGCAGGAGCTTTATAAGCGTGGATTTTCCGCATCCGTTGGGGCCCACGAAAAAGAGCTTGTCCCCGCGTCTTACGGTAAAATCCATTGAATCTATCAGGGTCGGAGCATCCGGATATGCAAAAGAAAGTCTGTGCACGAGCATGACCTCGTTGCCGCTCGCGCCCGAATATTCAAAGCTGAGCCTTATTCCCTTCGGGGCATCCTTGGGCTTCTCGAGCTTTTCCATCTTTTCGAGCATCTTCAGTCTGCTCTCCGCGGCGATTATATTGCGCTCTCGATTCCATGCGCGCTGCTGTGCGATATACGCCTCCTGACGCGCGATCTCCTTTTGCTGGTTGCGATAATGCTTTTCCTCTATCTCCCGGTCGACCTTTCGCTGAGCCATGCTCCTGGTATATCCGCCGTTGTAAAGCTTTGCGCGATGATGCTCTATGCACAGCGTTTTATTGGTAACGCGGTCGAGAAAATATCTGTCGTGCGATATTACCATAAGACACTTTTTGTAGCCCGCAAGATAGTTTTCGAGCCATATGAGCGTCTCCATATCAAGGTGATTGGTCGGCTCGTCGAGCATAAGTATATCGGGCTCGCGGCATAGCTCTCGCGAAAGAGCAAGACGCGTGCGCTGACCTCCGCTGAGCGCTGAGAACGGACGGTTCTGCATATCGGGGTCAAAGCCCATCTTCAAGAGAGTTGAAGCACAGCGCGAACGGAATTCAAGACCTCCGTCGGCTATGAATTTCTCGTTGAGGGCAGTATATTCCGAGACCAGCGATGCTTGACTGCGCTCGCCCTCCGCGCCCGAGTGAAGGAGAGCTTCAAGCTCGGCAAGGCGCGCCTCGGCATGAAGCAGCTCCGGGAATGCGCGGTACATGACCTCAAGAGCTGTCGCTGACCTGTCATCCTCGGAAAAGTCAAGAAAAGCATCGTCCTGACGCAGTATGCCAACCGACTTTCCCTTTGATATATACACGTTGCCTTCGGTCGCATCAAGCTCTCCCGTAATGAGCTTAAAAAGAGTGGATTTGCCGCATCCGTTCACACCTATGATACCGAGCCGATCGTTCTCTTCAAGAGAAAATGAGACCGAATCGAGTATCACTGCCGTTCCGAACGAAAGCGAAAGATTGTCAACCGTTATTGCTATCATTATTTTCCCTTTTTGGTTTAGTTGTTTTCAGAATTTTTAATTTCAGAGCTTTATCTTTATCTCGACCGCGACTCCGAGTATTCTCGCCTCTCCCGATTCGAAGTCGTCTGTCGAAAGCTTTATCGGCTCATATTCCTCGTTTTCGGGCATCAGATAAACGGTCCTCTTGGAACGGCGGAATCGCTTCACCGTCGCGCTGTCGCCGCCCACAAGACACGCGACCACGTCTCCGTCCTGAGCATACTGCTGCTTGCGAAAAAGCACCAAAGAGCCGTCGACCATTCCGATATTCTTCATGCTGTCGCCCTGCACCTTGAGATAAAAATAGTCATCGCTCTCATCAACGTCGGCGTACTCATATCCCATCACGCTCTCATTGGTTATGATAGGCGAGCCTGCGCGTATCTCTCCTATTATCGGGATCCGCGTACTCTCGGGCGGCTCAACCTTTGTCGCGTTGCTTTTTCCTACCATATGTTCAAGTGAAACGCCGAAATAGTCGGCTATCAGCTTTATCTTCTCGGTCTTGGGAGTAGACCGTCCGTTTTTCCAATCGCTGAGCGTCGAGGCGGCAATTCCCGTGTCCTTTGACACCCTGTACACCGTCGTTTTGTTTATTTTCAATAATTCTTCAAAAATTTTGTAATCCATTCGGCGCTCCTTTTGTATGATGTGACAAATATTTCGGAAATACGAAATAATTCTTGACAACAGTTCGGAAATCCGTTATAATATATTCAACCACGTACCATTATATACTATTGCAGCGCTTTTGTCAAGAGCGTTTATACATTTTAGCAATATTATGTAAAACCGAAATATTTTTAGGAAAGGAAATTATACGATGTGTGAATTATGCAAAAGATTCATCTGTCCTCCCGCCTGCCCTTCATACGACGGCAGAAGTGCAGAGAAAGGCAAAAGAATAGCTGTCTGCCGCGTCTGCGGGGCGGAGCTTTACGCGGACAGCGATTTTTTCGTCAAAGGTGCGACCTTCCTCTGCAAAATCTGCCATAGGACCGCGTCGGGGACTTTGAAGGTCGGCACGCTTGTGCCCAAGGCGAACGCCTGAATATCACCACGGTAGTATCGGACTGTCAGAATGAGTACTAAAACAACACAAAACACAGCGAAGATCACGCGAACCGTTACGGTCACAAAAGAAGAATTCTCCGCTGTCGAAAATTATCTCAACACATACGGCTTCTGCAGAAAGCTCTTAAAGCTCGATAAATACGAGCAGGATTATTTCAGCGGCGATCTGCAGCAGAGCGATGCCCTCGATCGCCCAAGCGAGCTATCTCTCGCCCACGCAAAGATGTTCGAGGTGCGTCATTTCATCATGAGTATGCAAAACTGCGACGAAAAGCTTTTGCTGTATTATCACTATATCCGCGGCAACCCGGTTGAAAAATGCGCGGAGCTTATCGGAATATCCAGAAGCTCTGCCTTCAGACTGAAAAAGCGTGCCCTGACGCTGGCGGCAGAGCTTTACAGCCAAAAAAAGTAAGCACCTTCAGACGTTGTCTGCATATAAATCCGTCACCTTGCTCTCGGTTTTGACATTGATCTTCTCGGAATTCAGGTGGATCCTATGGCAAAACGACTGCTTTCAGCCACCAAGAGCAATGTCATCGGGGGTGTTAAAAGCCTTATATAAACCAACTTACGCCAACTTTCACCGAAAAAACCTAAAATCACGTATTCTTCACCTGTTGTTCAAAATAAAAAAATTTTTCTGAGCCGCGGTATGACATTTGAACGACATTTCGCAAATTTTTTGTTCAAAAATTACAAACGCCATTGACGTCCTCGGAGCTTTTTTCTCTTTTGTATCTTTTTCGACGAAATTTTTGCTGAAAAATCGTACAAAATTCACTATTTACAAATTCCTCGGTTTGGTGTATAATACAAAAGCTGTCGGCGGCACCAACTCCACAGCCACGCACAACTGCCTTTATCACCATGCGGAATATCAATCTTATGATATCAAGCGCGCCTGGGATAAACTCACGGTTGTGCTTTTTGTTTTTTAACATCATTTTAACATCACAGTGTTTGGAATAGTAATTCGTGTATCGCTTTTTTGCCGTTTTTTTCAAGAAAGGCGGCAAAAGCCCGATGCACAAGCCGACTTATATGTTAAAATTGTTAAATATCATTAAAACTGTAGACTTTTTCGAAAAATTGTGTTATAATGTAATGTATACTGAAGAATTGTACTCTCTTGAAGATTTTCGGGAGAATTTGTATACAGATTATTCAAAAATGCCGATAATCTCTTATCGGCTATCGAAAGGAATCCAATTTTTATGGCAAAATACATAGAAAAAATCGAGCAGACATCTCTGCCCGTCATCGCCCTTCGCGGCTCGGTCGCCTTCCCCGGCGTAACTCTCAGCTTCGAGCTTCAGGACGAGCTCTGCATAAACGCCGCAGAGGCGGCGTTCGAGACAGATTCGCTCGTCGTTATCTGCTCGGTGCTCGATCTTTCGAGCGACAAGCTCTCAACATCCTCTCTCTGCCGCGTCGGCACGGTGTCGAAGATAAAGCAATCGGTAAAGACCCCCGAGGGAAATATGCGCATCATCACCGAGGGCTACTCCAGAGCGACCGTAAGCGAATTTCACCGCTTTGCAAATTACATATGTGCCGACCTCATCTGCAAATCTGTAATGATCTCGGATGAGGAGTCGGTCAAGTCGCAGGCATACTGCCGCGCCATACTCGGCGAGGCAGAGGCTCTGACAGCAATGCTGCCATCTATCAGCGACGATATGCTCACCACGGCAAGGTCGATCAAAAATCCCGCGCTTCTTGCCGATTTCATAGCCTCAAATATTCTCGTAAAGCACACCGACAAGCAAAAGGTGCTTGAATGCTTCGACCCCGTAAAGCGCATCGAGCTTCTTATCGCCATCATCCGCGAAGAAACAGAACTGCTTGAATGTGAAATGAAGATACACAAAAAGGTGCGCGCGGGTCTCAATCAGAATCAGAAGGAATTCTATCTGCGCGAGCAGCTTCGGGTAATACGCGAAGAGCTCGGAGAGGGCGAGAGCTCGGACGAATACCTTGAGAAGATCATGGCTCTCAAATGCTCCGACGAAGTCCGCGAAAAGCTGCTCAAAGAAGCAGACAGGCTCGCAAAGACCCCCTTCGGCTCCTCCGAGGCAACAGTTACGCGCTCCTACCTCGATACCTGCCTCGAAATTCCGTGGGAGATCTCCACAAAGGACAGGCTCGACGTCAAGGCGGCTGAAAAGATACTTGACGCCGACCACGACGGCCTTGACAAGGTCAAGGACAGAATCCTCGAATATCTCGCGGTAAAGCAGCTCAACCCCGATCTCAAAAATCAGATACTCTGTTTAGTCGGCCCTCCCGGCGTGGGTAAGACCTCCATCGCGGCATCCATAGCGCGTGCCATGAAGCGCAAATACGTGCGCGTATCCTTGGGCGGCGTGCGCGACGAGGCGGATATCAGAGGACACCGCAAGACCTATATCGGATCGATGCCGGGACGTATAGTTCAGGGGCTTGTACAGGCAAAGGTTAAAAATCCCCTTATGTTGCTCGACGAGATAGACAAGCTGACGCGCGACGCACACGGAGACCCCGCATCGGCACTTCTCGAAGCGCTTGACGCAGAGCAGAACCACACCTTCCGTGACCATTTCGTAGAGCTTCCGGTCGATCTCTCTGAATGTCTGTTTATAGCAACGGCAAATACGCTCGATACCGTTCCAAAGCCCCTGCTTGACAGAATGGAGATCATCGAGCTCAAGACCTATACCAAGACCGAAAAGCTCGCCATCGCAAAGAACCACCTCATCCCAAAGCAGCTCAAGCGGCACGGACTCAACCGCCGTATGCTCGCGCTCTCTGACGGCGCAATAGAGGAGATAATCGACTATTACACCCGCGAGTCGGGCGTCCGCAATCTCGAGCGCCGCATCGCAGATCTTTCGCGCAAAGCGGCGAGAAAATTCGTTGAGAACGACACGATAAGATCGATAAAGGTCGGCGCGCAGGATGTCAGCGAATATCTCGGGCCGCGCAAAATAGTTCCCGAGCATATCTCGGACGATGACGAGATAGGAACGGTCAACGGGCTTGCTTATACCGAGTCGGGCGGAGATGTTCTCAAGGTAGAGGTCGCAATACTTGAAGGAAGCGGAAAGCTCGAGCTTACGGGCTCGCTCGGCGACGTTATGAAGGAATCGGCAAAAATAGCCGTCAGCATAGTTCGTTCGCTTGCCTCAGAATATGGCATCAACCCCGATTTTCATAAGACCAAGGATATTCATATACATTTTCCCGAGGGCGCGGTTCCGAAGGACGGTCCGTCGGCAGGCGTTACGATGGTAACGGCTCTCGTCAGTGCACTGTCGGGAAGAGCCGTAAGGCGCGACGTTGCCATGACCGGAGAGGTCTCGCTCCGCGGCAAAGTGCTTGCCATAGGCGGTCTTAAGGAAAAGACCATGGCGGCGTACTCCTACGGCGTAAAGAGCGTGCTCATCCCCGAGGACAATATGCGCGACCTTGACGAGATAGATGTCGCGGCGCGCGAGGGACTGAATTTTATACCCTGCAAGACGGTTGCAGACGTACTTGCGAACGCGCTCTGTCCGACGCTTACCTCGGATGCCCGCTCGGCAGATGAGCAAAAAGACCGCGAAGAGTTTGGATTTACTCGCTGTACACCGACGCACAGAGAGATAGCATCCAACACGGTCGCGCATTGAAGAGATCATGCGATAACACAAAAATATTGATCCCGGAGGTGCAAAATGGCACTAAAGACACAAAACGTAGTTTTAAAGATAAGTGCGGGTGAGGCGCGACAGATACCATCGGATCCGATAGCGCAGGTGGCATTTTCCGGCAGATCGAACGTCGGAAAAAGCTCGCTCATAAACGCTCTGCTCGGTAGAAAGAGCCTGGCAAGAGTGAGCTCGGCGCCCGGAAAGACCATAACCATAAACTTTTACGAGGTAGATAAAAAGCTGTACCTCGTCGACCTGCCCGGCTACGGCTTTGCCAAGCGCACGCTTGAGGACAAGGCAAAATGGTCGGCGCTGACCGACGGATACTTCACCCAAAACAGGAACATCGACCGCCTTTCGCTCGTGCTCCAGCTTGTCGACAGTCGTATAGGACCGACCGTGGACGACGAGATGATGCTTGATTTTCTGCGCGCCTCAGACCTTCCCTTTGCCGTAGTCGCAACAAAGACCGACAAGCTCAACGCAACAGAACGCAAAAAAAATCTCGAGGCGATAGCCGCTCATCCGCTCGTGTCCGGAGCACCCGTCATCCCCTTCTCGGCACTTAAAGGTGAGGGCAAGGACGAGCTCTGGAAGATAATTTTTCAATATACGGGGCTTTGATATGAAAACGAGAATAATAATGATACGCCATGGTCAAAGCGCGGCAAACGCCGAGGACAAATTTGCCGGTCACAGCAATTTCGACCTGACAGAGCTCGGCAGAACTCAGGCAAGGGTGGCAGCTGAATATCTTGCAAAGCGGGAGACTCCCGACGTCATCTATTCAAGCGACCTTTTGCGCGCGCACAACACCGCGCTTCCCTTCTCGGATATCTACGGGCTTCCGATAAATGACCGGGAGGGACTTCGTGAGCTTTACGCCGGTAAATGGGAAGGAATGACTATAACCGACATCGCAGACACCTACGGCGAGGACCTGCATACGTGGCAATACGACTTTTCAAACGCACGGTGTACGGGCGGCGAATCAACACAGGAGCTTTACTCCCGAGTAGTGCGCGAGGTCCTTGAAATAGCAAAAGGAAACCTCGGCAAAACAGTGCTGATAACCACGCACGCTACGCCGATACGCGCCGTAGAGGCATACGCAAACGGTCTTACGGCAGACCGCATAAACGAGGTCGCCTTCGTCAGGAATGCGTCCGTCAACATTTTCGAGTATGACGGCGAGAACGATACCCTCATACCGATAAAAACAAATATCGTCGATCAATTTGACAGATCTCTGGTGACCGACGTATCCAAATCACTCTGATCCCACCCGAAAGGAATTTTTGACAATGATACTTCACAAGCATTTCGATGTAAACGAAAAAGGACATCTTACCATCGGCGGAATGGATTCCGTCGAGCTCGCGCAGAAATTCGGCACTCCCGCGTATATCCTCGACGAGAGCGTTATCCGAGCCAACTGCCGCGAATATCTCAGCGCCGCAAGACGCGAATTCGGAGAGGACGCACTTCCCCTATACGCATCAAAGGCTCTCTGCTTTACCGGAATATACAAGCTGGCGGCAGAGGAAGGAATGGGAGTCGACTGCGTGTCGGGCGGAGAGCTGTTCACGGCAAAGCAGGCGGGCTTTCCCGCAGAGCGGATATATTTTCACGGCAACAACAAGACCGACCGCGACATAAAGGACGCCATGGATATGGGAGTCGGAAGATTTGTCGTAGATAATCTTGACGAGCTTTATGCCGTATCCGCCGAGGCAACGCGCCGAGGTATAAAGCAGGGCATACTGCTCCGCATCACTCCCGGAATAGACCCTCATACACACAAAGCGATCGTAACCGGAAACGTAGACTCGAAATTCGGCTCGGCAATAGCGACGGGACAGGCCATGGATATAGTTAAAAAGGCACTCGATGCCGACGGTGTCGACCTCGTGGGACTCCATTGCCACATAGGCTCGCAGATATTCGATGTCGAACCTTTCTCGGATGCGGCGGATATTATGATACGCTTTATCGCCGACATTAAAAAAGAATGTTCGTATGAAATATCCGAGCTTAACCTCGGCGGCGGCTTCGGCGTTAAATATACCGAATACGACCGTGAGTTCTCCTATTCGGGAGCTATAGCCGACATAGCAAGGATAGTCCGCTCCTTCTGCGAGCAGCACGGCATCAAAATGCCGCGAGTCATACTCGAACCCGGTCGCTCGCTCGTTGCGGCGGCAGGAGCTACGCTCTACACCGTAGGCTCGGTCAAGGAGATACCCGGATTCCGAAACTACGTGTCGGTAGACGGCGGTATGCCCGATAACCCGAGATATGCGCTTTATCAGTCGCAGTACACCGCGCTGATCGCAAACAAGGCGTCCGAACCAAAGGACTACAGAGCTACGGTCGCGGGAAGATGCTGTGAGTCGGGAGACCTGATCGGAGAGAACATGGAACTGCAAAGAGCAGAGCGCGGAGATATACTTGCCGTGCTCGTTACCGGTGCTTATAACTACTCCATGGCATCGAATTATAACCGCATCCCCCGCCCTCCCATTATTATGATAAAGGACGGCGAGGCGCGCGTGGCAGTCAAGAGAGAAACATACGAAGACCTTATCAGAAATGACATATTTTAATCTTTTTCGGAGATAAATTATGTTATTCACTCTTATACAAACTCTGATAAACAGGAATTATTACTCTGATTATCAGCTCAAAATGCTCTTCGCGCAGGTCCTTCTGTCCATACCGATAATACTTCTTGCACTCTCGGTTCACGAGACGTCGCACGGATACGTGGCAAACAAGCTCGGCGACCCCACGGCAAAATCGCTCGGCAGACTTACGCTCAACCCCTTCAAGCATTTCGATATTCTCGGATTTTTGATGATGATGCTCGTCGGCTACGGCTGGGCAAAGCCGGTTCCGATAAACACGAGATACTTCAAAAAGCCCAAGAGAGATATGGCGATATGCGCCGCGGCAGGACCGATATCAAACATTTTAATGGCTCTTGTATTCGCGGCACTCTACAAGATCTTCCTGCTTATATTCGGCACGATGACGATAACGAGCGAAGTGACAAGTAATATCCTTACGCTGACAAGCCTGTTTTTCTACTGCGGGATCCAAATAAACGTAATGCTCGCGGTATTCAATCTGATCCCCGTGCCTCCGTTTGACGGCTCTCGTATCGTGCTTGCGGCGCTTCCCACCGATCTCTACTTTAAGATCCAGCGCTACGAGCGCTATATACTCATAGCATTTTTCGTTCTGCTTCTGACCAATGTGCTTGACCCCGTTATCTATTTCGTAGAGGACGGAATAATCGATTTTATATTTTTCATTTTCGGGATCCGCTGACCGACAAAACTTAAATCTTCGGGAGAATTATGGACGCGCTTACTTACAGACTGGAGCAATTCGAGGGACCTCTCGACCTGCTTCTGACATTGATACAAAAGAATAAAGTCAGCATAGCCGATATCCCGATATCGCTCATTTGCGATCAGTACATCGAGTACATCACGAAAGCGCAGGAGCTCGATATGGAGCTCGCCTCGGAATTTATCGTGATGGCGAGCGAGCTGATGCTCATAAAAAGCAGGATGCTGCTTCCCAAGACAGAAGAGGAGATCGAAGACCCCAGAGCAACGCTCGCCGATGCACTCTTGCGCTATCAGCAGGCAAAAGAAGCGGCTCAGAAGCTTGCACCCATGTACGCATACTACAGCGGACGAATGGTCAAGGACACAGACGAAATATCGGTGGACAGGACCTTTGTTGCCGATCAGGACGTCACATCGCTCTGCGCGGCGGTGAGACGCATAGTTTCTTACAACAATGCGCTCGAACGCGCGGCAACCGTTACCTTCAAGCCGATGATAAGCAAGCCTGTCATCCCGGTCGAGATAAAGATAGTATCAATTCTCAGGCGCATCGAAAGACAGGGAGCGGCGAGCCTCGGAGAGCTTGTCGAAAGTGAGGCAACACTTCCCGATATGATAGCGGCGTTCCTCGGCGTGCTTGAGCTTATGAAGGTGCGTAAGCTGCTCATCTCTGACAGCATTGACGGAGAATGGACCAAAGAAAACGCTCTGCTCGGCGCAGACACGAGATTTATCATCAACACAAATAAGGACGATATCGAGCAAAGCGAGTATCTGCCTGAAGAGGAGACGGATGAGTCGGAGCAGTTGAGTATGGAATACATCCGGCATACCGACGAAGCATGATTACAAACGGCAAAAGGTGAGAAAATGACAGACGAAAAGATTATTCGGGGCGCGTCCGAATCCGACGGCGCCTCTGCGATCAAAAGCATAGAGGGCGCGATAGAAGCGATACTGTACGCCGCGGGCTACCCCGTGAAATACGAAAAGATAGCAGAGGTCCTCGGACTTGATCTGCGCAACACCAAAACACTTATAGAGCATATGTGCGACACGTATAACGGTGAGGAATCCGGGCACGGGATCACTCTTTTGATGTTTGAGGATACCTGCCAGTTCTGCACCAAGGAGCAGTACGCTCCCTACATACGCGAGGCTCTCGGCATACGCCGCGGCGGCAATCTCTCGGCGTCGTCGATGGAGGTGCTCGCCATAGTCGCATACAATCAACCTGTGACACGTACCTTTGTCGATCAGGTGCGCGGAGTCGACAGCTCATACGCCATGAACTCGCTTATCGATAAGGCGCTCATCGAGGCTTGCGGCAGACTTGACGCTCCCGGAAGACCAATGCTCTACGCCACGACCGAAAAATTCCTTCGTGTATTCGGTCTGCGCTCGCTCTCGGAGCTTCCCGAGACCGAGGTAATGCTCCCACCGAAGAACGAGGACGTTCCGATACTCCGCGAGGACGACCGACAGATCTCAATAGAAGAAGCGACAGAGACAGTCGAAAACGACTGATCGTATAAATATATAGTATAAATATATCAGATATAAAATTCGGGGAAAGGAGAAATTATGACCGCGCTTATAGTTTTTGGAATAATAGTGCTGTTCTTTGCCTTTCTCCTCTCTCTTAAGGCAACAGTAACCATAGCATATTGCGGCGAGGTAGAGCTCTCGGTAAGGGTGTTGTTTTTCAAAATAAAGATACTCCCCGCGAGAAAAAAGAAATACCCTCAGTCGATGAGTGCCAAAAAGGCACGCAGGATCAAAGAAAAGCGTGAGAAGAAGGCGGCAAAAAAGCTTGCCAAAAAGAAAGCAAAAAAAGAGCAAAAAGAAGAAGAAAAGCGGGCGGTCGCCTCGGGTAAGGTAAAAAAGGAAAGAAAAACTGCGGGGGAGATACTCGACATAATCTCACTTGTAGCCGAGCTGATCCGAGCGGTCATCGGAAAATTCTTCGGACATTTGCGCATAAAGCTCGCGCGTATACGCCTGAAGATCGCAACCGGCGACGCCGCTGCCACGGCTGTAGCCTACGGCGCGGTAACTCAGGCGATCAACGT
>CAYQEY010000015.1:0-30790 GCA_964416635.1 uncultured Lachnospiraceae bacterium
CAATGAGGTTGTTACCTTCAAAGGCTATGGCTCCGCCAACACAATTAAGGATGTGACTATCAGCAACATCAAAGTTGTTGACGAAACAGTAGGAGATAGCAACGGTTGGGAACACGCATATCTTGAATTTGAGAATCTGACTGCTACCAATGTTAATTTCGTTAATGCGCCTCAGCTCAACGGAACCTGCACGCTGACTAACTGCACATTTACCGGTACTGCTGATATGTATGCCGCATGGATCAACTCAGGTGATATCACACTTAAGAATTGTACTTTCAACGGTATTCGTTCTCTCAAAATTCACGAAGCTTACGGCTCCGATGTAGTTAGCGTTGTTGTTGACGGATGCACCTTTAATACCACCGGAAAACCGGGCGTTGTCATCGGTGATCTTGATGCTACAACATCAATTACTATAAAGAACAGCACATTTAACAACTGTGCCGCCGGCGATCAGAACAAATATATTTACGAGTCTGATACCGATGTTACTACTTTCAATTTCACAGAAACAGGCAATACCGTAAATAACGATTGATCCAATTAAACAGTTTGTCCCTCCCCTTTTCGGGTGCGTGGCAATCAAAAGATATAAGCGATTGTTTGTGCCTATTGAAGCGATAATGAGAACGTCCCCGAGGTCAAAATTTTGACCTCGGGGACAATTTTTGTAAATCTTATCCGACGTTATTATTCAAGAATCTTGATAAGTGTGGGTATCGCGAGCTCAAATGCCGCTCCGTACCAATGGTTATCAAGCTTTGCCGTCTCTTTGATGCACTCTACTGCATAGGTCGCGGCGATACTTGCGGCGTCATACGCAGACTTCCCTCTCATCAGCGCACCGACAAACGCAGATGCAAAAATATCGCCTGTTCCGTGGCAGCTGTTGGAGAGTTTTTCATGCTCGTAGTAGGAATACTCGCCGTTCTCCCATACCACGACTCCGGTTTTGCCGCTTCTGTACGAAACGCCGGTGAGAACGATATTTTTACACCCGATATCGGCAAGAGCATTTATGAGAGAGTCTATATATCCTCTGTCATACTCGCCGTCGATCTTGTATTCCGTGCCTGTCAATAAGCACGCCTCGGTGATATTCGGGACAACGTAATCCGCACTTGAGCAAAGTCCTTTCATCGCCTCGACAAACTCATCATCAAAACCAACGTATAGCTTTCCGTTGTCCGCCATTGCAGGGTCAACTACCTTAATGCCGCCCTCTTTGGAGACCGACGCGAACACCTCCTTTACGTAATCTATCTGCTTTGTGCTTCCGAGATATCCGGTATAAATGGCATCAAATTCTATTCCTTCATTTTTCCAATGGTTGCAGATGCTCGGCATATCCTCGGTGAGATCCCTGAAGGTGTAGCCCTTAAATCCTCCGGTATGCGTTGAAAGTACTGCCGAGGGGAGCACGCAGGTCTCAACTCCGCACGCCGATATAATGGGCAGCGCGACCGTCAGCGAGCACTGACCGACGCAAGAAATATCCTGTACTGTAAGAACTTTTTTATACGACATTGAATTTACCTCTTTACAATTTTTCTATTTTATATTATAATCTATATACAGTTATATGTAAATAGTTAAATTAAAAAAATTTTATAATACCAAAAATTTTCTATTTATTCCTTGAAATAAAAAGTGAACGAAAAATATGGAAGAAAAAAACTTTAACATAACCGTCAACGGTACCGTTCAAGAGGCGCCTCGCGGCGTGAAAATATCAGATGTACTTTCGATTCCACTTCCATGCGGTGGGAATGGGCGTTGCGGAAAGTGCAAGATGATCGCCAAAGGCAGCCTTTCGCCGCTGTCGCCCTCTGAAAAGGACGTTCTTTCAGCGGATGAGATAGAGCGCGGTGTTCGCCTTGCCTGCTCTGCTTATATACTCGGAGAATGTGAAATAACAACACAGAACGATTCGGGCAGAAGTCAGCGCATAATCACCGACGCCTATATGCCGGGCTTTACGCTGTCGCCCTCCTTTTCACGCTTCGGCGTGGCTATCGACATAGGAACCACGACGCTTGCCGCACGTCTTTACAGCTCCTCCGGAGAGCTTTGTGCCGAGGCAAGCGCGCTCAATCCACAGTCGGTTTGCGGAGCCGATGTTATTTCGCGCATAGATGCCTCGCTTCATGGTCAAGCGGCTCGCCTTGCAGAGCTGATCGCCGATGAAATAAACGGATTGATCTACAAGCTCTGTGAGATTGCAAAAATCAAAAGCCATGAGATCGAAGCACTCGTAATAACCGGAAACACAACCATGCTTTATTTTTTGACCTCGACCCCTGCCCTCTCGCTCTCATGTTCGCCATTCGACGCAGAGCGGCTGTTCGGAGAGGAGCTTTTTGCAAAAGATCTCTCGCTCAGCTCGTTGCGCAATGACACGCCGATATATCTTCCGCCTTGCATATCTGCTTTTGTCGGAGCAGATACCGTGTGTGCTTTGCTTACCGTAAAGGCAGAAGGCGGCATGAACATGCTTGCAGATATCGGAACTAACGGAGAAATGGCTCTGTGGAGCAACGATTCGCTCACCGTCTGTTCAACTGCCGCGGGTCCCGCCCTTGAGGGAGTTGGCATATCATGCGGTATGCTTTGCGAAGAAGGTGCGATAGATCGGGTCTCGATAGTCAACGGCAGACTCTCCGCGCATACCGTTCACAATTCTTATCCCGTAGGAATATGCGGAAGCGGCGTGATAGATTCTATTGCCGCACTTCTCGACCTCGAATATATCGACGAGACCGGACTGCTTGACGGCAAAAAAGCTCACATCGACGGCTCGGTGGCGCTTACGCAGGAGGATATCAGAGCCGTACAGCTTGCCAAAAGTGCCATCTGCGCGGGTATCTGCACTCTGGCGCAAATAACCGAAACAGAACTGAAAAACATTACCAAGCTATATATCGCCGGCGGATTCGGAAGTCGTATAAACATGCGAAGTGCGGCACGTATCGGATTGATACCGAAGCAGCTGCTCGGAAGGACTCAAAGCGTCGGCAACGCCGCACTTTCGGGAGCGTCAATGCTTCTGCTCGCTCCAAAGTTGAGAAAACGAGCACTTGAAATATCTCACTCTGCCAAGGTAATTGAGTTGGCAACCGACCGCACATTCAACGACCTTTATATTTCAAATATGATGTTTTTATAAATTTCAACAGTAAAATCGAAGATGGTGAATGTTCATCATCTTCGCTTTTTATTTTTCTCGGAAATATTCAATCAGCTCAAAAAGGCTCGGAAATACGCTGACATCCTTCCCCACAGACCTCAATCTATTTTCCGAATGATGCCCCGCACTGATAAGACAGCAGTCCGCGCCGAGCAACTGTGCGGTCTCGTAATCGTGCGTGGTATCTCCGATAAAAATGACACTCTCACCGATATGTCTTTCGCGCCAATTCTCGGCAAGCGCAAGCTTCGAGTCGGCGTATATATTGTCAATGCCCATTATCTCGTCAAACCGTTCGCATATGCCGAGTGTTCTAAGCTGTCCGGTCAGCATATTTTTCTCGGACGCCGACAACACGCTCTGCTTTATTCCGCGGTTATCGAAAAAATCAAGTGCGGGAATGACGCCATCGTATAGTCTAGAATTTTTCGTATTTTCCAAATAAAGCTCCACCCAAAGCGGTGCTATAACTTCGTATGGCTCGTTCTCAAGGTCAAATCCGACTCTTTTGTAATAGTCGATGATCGGAAAATCGAACACTTCGTGGTATTTCTCTTTACTTTCAAGTGTTGGCAGTCCTCTTTGGGCAAGCAATGTATTGACAGTCAAAATGCTTGCGTCTACGTCATCGAATATAGTTCCGTTAAAATCCCATATGCAATATGTATAATCCATATCTACCTCAAAAATGGGCGGTGACCCGCCCATTCTTATTCTGTAAATATTACACCTTACGCTGCAACTGTCTCTGCCTTAAGCTTCTTTGAAGTAAGCCATTCGTCGTAGTAGGCCGCAACCGAGTCATAAACCTTAGACTCTCCGGTAGTTTCACCCTCGCCTTCGGGTGTTTCCTCCTCGGTTACAGGCATTTCAAGGACCTTCTTTACGTCCTCTCCTGCTACAAGCTCCTCGATCTCTGCAAATACAGCATCAAGCGCCGCTTCTGTGTCAGCTTGCATTATCTTGTCGTAAATGCCCTTGGAAGCTTCGCTTACAGCCTTGAGAGCGGTGAGGTCAACTTCCTTTTTCAACGAAGTAAATTGTGCCTTGTAAATATTGAATCCGATAATATACGATAGCTTGATATCCTGATTCTGCTCAAGAGCGTAATCGTTGATTCTGGGATCGTTGCCCTCTTCAACGTATGCAATAGTTGCATTACCCGTCTTGTATACGTCCATAACGTATACTCGATCTTCCTTATCGGTAATTCTGGAAACTACACGATAAGGGATTCCGTTTTCGTCAAGTATGGGAGTTCCGTCCTCGTCAACAGCATCGACCCAAGTATAATTCTCTTCTTCGATTCCGTAAAGAATAAGGTTGCGGAATTCCTCGTTGGTGTTGAGATATGTAAGTATCTCGGCACTCTTCATAACACTGTTGGTATCCTCGCTGACAGCGAAAGCGTGCTCGTAAATATCCTCGGTCGTAAGTGTTGGCAGTGCCACGGGGACGACCTCATACTCGTGGGAGTACTTCTCAAGCACCTCGGGACCTCCCTTTATATATCCGACTGCAAAGGGCTTGTCGGCATCCTCATCGGTGCCGTAGTATCCGGAAAATTCATAATTCTTAAGTATCTTGATCTGATCTGCAACGCTTAGATATCCGTTATCCTTTGTATTGAGAATATCCGACATCTCGGGGTAAGAGCCTGTTAAACCGTATGTCCACGAAGGATCGTAGGTTCCGGAGATAAGCGAGAAGTCATCGCTCAAGAAGCCGTTTGCATCAGCTCCGAAGTACTCAACGTTGATCACATCAAGCTCACCTGTGTACGACTTAAGCGGAACGTATGTATCGCCATACATCTCGCTTACGAGGTTCAAAAGATCCTGACAGTTCTCGTCAACCAATGAGGTGATGTCGCTCGCCGAATACTGAGTTCCCTTAAGAACTTCCTTGTTGAGAAGTATAAAAGTATATTCACCGATAGCCCGATTTACGGGAACCATGTCATAAGTACCGTTAAGAGCCTTTACTTGCTCGAGCAGATTGTTGTTTATGACCGCCTTAAGTGCCTTCGAGCTGCCGTTTATCTCTGTCGATATATCCCTGATATAGCCTGCGTTCTTATATTCGATGTATTTGTCGTATCCACCGAAATAGAATATATCCACCGAGAAATCCTGTATAGGAGGATAGAAAGTAGCGGGAAGACCGTTTTCATCCGTATATACCGGAGTATAATTCTGCTGTCCTATGCCCTCGCCGTCATAATATTCGGTCATTTCTGCAAGATCGGCATCGAGTCTCTCATAATACTCATCAGGTGTGAAATATCTGAGATCCATATGAACCTTAAATTCTTTTTCGGTAATGGCATTGACTGCCGCTTCCATTGCCAACTCCTGTTCTTCGGACACGGGTTCCTCTGACATAAGATACATGGAAAGCGTAACAGCGCCCTTCGATGCTTCCTCTCCGATCTTTTCCAAGACCTCTGCGCCTGTTTTTTCAGCACATCCGGTAAAGCAAAGCGCCACCATTAGTATGCTCAAAAGGAGACAAGACAATCTCTTTTTCATTTTTTTCCTCCTGAAGTTCCTATCGGCGACAGAAGCCGATAATATATCTTCTTATATTGTACACCAAAACTATCAAAAAGTCAAGTGAATTATTATACAATTTAAAAAGTACAGATTTATGCAAAGCGACGATTTTGCATACTGTTAATCCAAAAATCCTCTGAGATGTCTCGCTCTGCTGGGGTGTCTGAGCTTGCGAAGTGCCTTTGCCTCGATCTGTCTGATGCGCTCTCTTGTGATATCAAATTCCTTTCCGACCTCTTCAAGAGTTCTTGTTCTTCCGTCGTATAGACCGAATCTGAGCTTGATAACATGTTCTTCCCTTGGAGTAAGCGTATGGAGCTCACGCTCAATCACCTCTCGCAGAATAGTCGATGCCGCCGCATCCGAAGGAGCGGGAGTCTCCTCATCGGGAATGAAGTCGCCGAGGTGGCTGTCCTCTTCCTCGCCTATGGGCGTCTCAAGAGACACCGGATCCTGAGCGATCTTCATTATCTCACGCACCTTCTCCGCGCTCATACCCATCTTCTCGCCGATCTCGTCGGCAGTTGCCTCACGTCCCAGCTCCTGGAGCATCTGACGCGAATATCTTGATACCTTGTGGATAGTCTCCACCATGTGCACGGGAATACGTATCGTTCTCGCCTGATCGGCAATGGCTCTGGTTATCGCCTGACGTATCCACCATGTAGCATAGGTAGAGAACTTATATCCCTTGCTGTAGTCAAACTTGTCGACCGCCTTCATAAGGCCGAGGTTGCCCTCCTGAATGAGATCGAGGAAGAACATTCCCTTTCCGACGTAGCGCTTGGCGATGCTGACTACGAGACGGAGATTTGCCTCGACAAGTTCATTCTTGGCGGCATCCTTATCCGCTTCGGTCGATGCCTCGTTGGTCATTACCTCCGCAAGCTCACGCTCACGGTCGGCGGTAAGCAGCGGAACACGTCCGATCTCCTTAAGGTACATACGTACGGGATCGTCAACTGCAAGTCCCTCCTGCTCAAGTATTCTTTCCATATTGTCGCTGGTGCTGAACGCCTCGACCTCGGATTCGATCTCGCTCATTTCGGTAGTCGATATCTCGTCCGAGAACTGAATACCGTTATCCTCAAGCGTGTCGTAGAATTTGTCGAGATCCATTTCCTCCGCAACTCTGTCAAGATCGTTCTCGGAAAGCTTACCGTGCTTGCCCTTCTCGATTATTTCCTCGATATCGACCTCACCTTTTACAGCTTCTTTGTTTTCATTTACATCCATTTTTTATTCCTTCCAAATATGTATTTATCTTTTCTTTTTATTTTTCAGAGCTTCCTGTATCCTTTTAAGATCGTCAAAGGAGCCTGTGTTGTCGTTTTGGGATATCTTTGCTTTTTCCGCCTTGATGCTTTCTATGCACGAGTTGAAGACCTCTCGGTCGTTTCTCGCCAATTGCCTGCGCTTGAGCTCTATCTTCTCGATCCTCCCCATTTCGTCAATGTCGAACATCTGCCCGAGCATCGCCTTTGAATATCCTGCCTCGCTTTTTTCAAGCTCGCAAAGCGCACAGAACACCCGTCGGCTGAAATCGGTCACGAAGTCGTCCGCACATATTGGGGCACATCCATTCGCCGCGTCATGTCTGAACTCGTCGAAAATCAGCATAAGACCGAGCAGATCCTCCTCTGCCGCCGTCGCCTTTATATATTTTGCCGCATCGGGATTGACACGGTCGCCTATGTTTTTTACCGAGAGCTGTGCATCCTTGCTTCGAGCCTGCTTTGCCTCGTTCATTCTCGCACGCCTCTGACGCTCAACGTCATTTTTGAGTGCATCGGCGCTGATGCCCAGACGCTCCGCGGCGCGGCTGATATATATATCACGCTCGACCTCTGTGTAAGCTCCGGAAATAATCGCGCACACGTCAGCCGATGCCTTTATTTTTCCCTCGGGCAAATTGAGATCGTATGCGTTTTCAATTCTTTCAAGATTATGGTCAAAGCCTGTCTTGCTCTCTCCGAGCACGCGTTTAAAGCTGTCAACACCGAATTGTTTGATATATTCATCGGGGTCCTTCGCGCCCGAAAGCCTGAGCACCCTGACCTCAACTCCGACCTCACCGAGCAGACGCATCGCTTTTTGCGCGGCGGTCTGACCTGCGTTGTCGGCGTCATAACAAATTATAACTTTTTTAGTATATTTGGCGAATATTCTCGCCTGTTCGGGGGTTATCGCCGTACCGAGCGTCGCCACCGCATTCTCAAATCCTGCGGCATGGAGTGCGATAACGTCCATATAGCCCTCGCAAAGCAGCATCTGCTCCTCGCAGTGTTTTCCGGCAAAGTTGAGAGCGAAAAGATGTCGGCTCTTTTTGAAGGCTGGAGTGTCCGAGGTGTTAAGATACTTCGGCTTTGAGTCATCCATTACGCGACCGCCGAACGCCACTATATTTCCCGATGTATCTATGATCGGAAATATGACTCGGTTGCGGAAATAGTCGTACGTGCTCCCGCTGTTGCGGCTTTTTCCGCAAAGAAAGCCTGTAACGAGCTCATCGTCGGTAAAACCGAGCTTTTTCATATGATCCGTAAGCAACCACGAGTTGTTTGGTGAATACCCGAGCCCGAAATGCTTGATGGTCGCCATGCTGAGCTTGCGTTCTACGTGCAGATATTCAAGCGCCTCCTTGCCGTACTTTTCGTCAAAAAGGCAGCTTCTGAAAAACTTTGCCGCTTCAAGATTCATCTCATAGATACGCTTTCGTGATACGGTATTCTCATATGCGCGATCATCCTCGGGGATCGATATTCCCGATCTCTGCGCAAGCAACTCTACAGCTCCGCGGTAATCCAAATTCTCGGCGCGCATAACGAAGGTTATCGCATCTCCACCTGCGCCGCATCCGAAGCAGTAAAAGCTTTTAGTCGCCGGAAAAACGGTAAACGACGGCGTTTTTTCGCTGTGAAAGGGGCAAAGTCCGTTGAAATTTGAGCCGGCACGCTTGAGCGTAACGTAAGAACCTATGATCTGCTCTATGTCGCTTCTGTGTATTATTTCGTCAATTATCTCACGCGGGATCATTTTGCTCATTGAACGCCCCTCCAGACCTTGGGGATGCACAGATCGGTGTAGATCTCTATTGCGTATCTGTCGGTCATTCCCGAGATAAAATCGCAGGCACAGCGTTCTACCGAGTCGATGCCGCATCTTCTGCGGTAAACATCGGGAAGCTTCTCGGGGTGCTTTACGTAATATTCGAAGAGATACATCAGCATATCCTGCGCTTTGCTCTCCTCGGATTTTGCTATCGGATTGCGATATACACGTTCAAACAGAAAATCACGCAGACTGTCGGTTGCCGCGCTGATCTCGGGCTCCATGGCTACGGTCGGCTTGCCCTCGCTCTGCCTTACGACAGACATGACCATCGTATTTATTCGCTCCGAATGACTTTCACCGAGAATATCGCGCAACCCCGACGGGATATCCCTCTCCGAGAGTATCCCGGCTCTGCAGGCATCGTCTATATCGTGATTTATGTAGGCTATTCTGTCGGCGTATTTGACTATTATGCCCTCAAGTGTTGATGCCATATTCCTGCCCGTATGATTTACTATGCCGTCGCGCACCTCCCACGTGAGATTAAGCCCGTTTCCGTCATTTTCAAGCAATTCTACAACGCGCAGGCTCTGTTTATAGTGGGTAAATCCCGAATCAAAGCATTTCTGCATGGCGTACTCGCCTGCGTGTCCAAAGGGTGTATGCCCGATATCGTGTCCGAGTGCCGCCGCCTCGGTAAGGTCCTCGTTGAGTCTGAGCGCTCTCGCAATGCTTCGCGCTATCTGTGTGACCTCAAGCGTATGCGTCATACGGGTGCGGTAATGGTCACCCGTGGGGGACAGAAATACCTGGGTCTTGTACATCAGCCTGCGGAAGGACTGACAGTGCGTTATCTTATCTCTGTCGCGCTGAAATTCGGTTCGCACATTACAGGGGGTTATGGTTTTTTCGCGACCTCTTGTATCAGCCGTACGAAACGCATAGACCGACAGATTTTGTCTCTCGTTTTCCAAGCAACGCTCAACAACGCTTTTTGCCTCCATATTGAACCTCCTTTTCAGCATCATCTCTCAAACATAAATAATGTACGCAAAAAAACTCAAATATACTTTTTTTAAAACAATTTTTTTATTTTTTTCGTCAAGATATCGTCAAAAATTTTCTCAAAGCTGTACGCGGCTCCTGTTGTAAGGTGATATCTTTACAGTTTTGATTTTTTCTTGTGTTTTTTACATTAAGCACGCATCAAATCTTTGCAATATTCACGCCTGCGATATTGCAAAGATCGGCAGAGAAATAATATCTCTGCCGACCTGTGCAAATATATTTATTAGAAACTGCACAATTCTAAACTCATTTATTTTTCACAAACTCGTTGTAAATAGCCACCAGTGTATCCCTGAAATCGTGCTCCTCAACTCCGACGATGATCGAAAATTCGCTTGAACCCTGATCTATCATGCGAATATTGATACCCGCATTGGAAATGGCATTGAATACTCTTGCCGCAGTTCCTTTGTATTTGACCATACCGAGACCGACGATGGCAACGAGCGCCAGACCGTCCTCAATGGTAACGCTGTCGGCACGCACCGCTCTGTTTATAGCGGTGAGGACCTTGTCGCGTCTGCCCTCAAGCACTGCGCTCTCCAAAACCACGCTCATATTGTCAATGCCCGAAGGGAGATGTTCGAAAGATATCTCATTATCCTCAAGTACCTCCAGAACCTTCCTGCCGTATCCGACCTCGGAGTTCATCATATCCTTTTCAATGGTAATAACCGAGAAGCCCTTACGTCCCGCAATACCCGTAATTATCTTTTCCGGGTCGAAGTCGTTTGCATTTTCGGCAACTATCATGGTTCCGGGATCCTGAGGACGGTTTGTGTTGCGGATATTTATCGGGATCTTCGCATTCTTTACAGGGAAGATCGCATCCTCGTGAAGGACCGTTGCACCCATGTAAGAAAGCTCACGAAGCTCCCTGTAGGTAATGGTCTTGATAGGACAGGGATCGTCTATTATCCTCGGGTCTGCCATGAGGAAGCCCGAAACGTCGGTCCAGTTCTCGTAAATGTCTGCATCGACAGCGCGTGCAACGATAGATCCGGTTATATCCGAGCCACCGCGCGAAAAGGTCTTGATGGTTCCGTTGGGCATTACTCCGTAGAATCCGGGAATGACCGCATTCCTGTGTTGCATAAGCTCCTCGCTCATAGCCTCGTTGGTCTTTTCCTCGTCAAGGGTACCGTTATCCTTGAAATATATAACGTTCTCGGCGTCTATAAAATCAAATTTAAGGTACTTGGCAAGAATGAGCGAATTGAGATACTCACCGCGGCTCGCGGCAAAATCGCGTCCCGAGCGATGCATCATTGCGCTTTTTACGTATTCAAGTTCTCCCGAAATATCAAAATCAAGTCCAAGTGCTGATATAATGGAATTGTATCTGTCGGCGATCGTTGCGTAAAGGTCGTCGATATTCTCGTGGTTACGTATCTTCTCATAGCACTCATAAAGCATATCGGTGACCTTGATGTCTTCCTTGAAGCGTTTACCCGGTGCCGAAGGAACCACGTATCTGCGGTCGGGATCTGCCTTTATAATGCTTGCCACTTGCTTAAAATGCTCCGCATCTGCAAGAGAACTTCCACCAAACTTTACTACTTTGACCTTCATAATTATCTACCTCAATATAATAAATTCTTTACAAAACAACACATTACATTATATAAAAAAATCCTCTCTTTGTCAACTGTTTTTTGATTCCAAAGAGAGAATTTTTACTTTTTTGTGAATTTTATGGATCAAACCGTCAAAATAAGTTTCAAAATCGGCTATTCTGCTGCGTTACGACATATTCAGGGAGTTTCCCTGCTTCACACGCGGCGGTCTGCCGTCCGTATGCGGTGACGGTGGCGGCGTTTGCTCGGAATTTTCAAGATATCTGCTTGCCTGAGTCGTGAAAAGCTCATAATACCTTCCGCGCTTTTCCATAAGCTCCCGGTGAGTTCCCTCCTCCACGAGCTCACCGTATTCGAGCACGACTATCTTTGAGGCGACCGTTGCACTTGAGAGTCTGTGCGAGACGAATATAGTGGTCTTATCCTTGCGAAGCCTGTCAAACTGATTGAATATCTCCTGCTCCGCCATTGGGTCGAGCGACGCCGTAGGCTCGTCGAGTATCAGTATGTCGGAGTTACTGTAAAAAGCTCTCGCAATCGCAAGCTTCTGCCACTGACCGATCGAGAGCTCGATTCCGTTCTGCTCGAAATATCTCATCAACGGTGTATCGTAGCCTCCCGGGAGCTGTTCGATAAATGCGTCGGCATTCGCCTGTCTTGCCGCCGTCTTTACGTCCTCCATATCGGCATTGATTCTGTGAATATCCCCGAACTCAATATTATCGGTAATATTCGCGGCGTATTTCCCGAAATCCTGAAAAATAATGCCGAACATATCGTAAAGATCGCGCGTGTCGTACTCACGCAGATCCTTTCCGTCGAGCAGTATTCTACCTTCGGTGGGGTCGTACAGCCTTGTAAGCAGCTTGATAAATGTGGTCTTACCCGCTCCGTTAAGTCCGACGAGCACTACTGTCTCTCCCGGACGAAATTTGAGATTGATGTTTTTGAGCACGGCTCTCTCGCTTCCGGGGTAAGAGAAGCTTACATTTTCGAATTCTATCTCATGCGGCTGACCGTGGGCAACCTTTTCGGGCTTATCCGTATTCGGCACGATCCTCGGCTTTTCGGCAACAAAAGACATAAGATTGTCGATAAAGAGCGTTCCCTCGTATATCTGTGCCGAGTTCTCGATAAGTGCGACCACGCTTGACGATACCGCCATAAGTGCTCCGGTGTAAAGCGTATAATCTCCTATCATTATCTCGCCGTAAAATACTCTGCCTGCTATCACGATGTACATAACGCAGGTAATTGCCGCAGATATCAAGGTCATGACAATGTGCCAGACGTTTTCCCTGACGATAATTGAACGCATACCCTTGTAGTACGTATCAAACGCCTTGTCGTAGCGTCCGATGAGCTCGTCGCCGAGGTCGAACATTCTTATCTCCTTGACCATATCTTTGTTGACCATCAGATCGGAATAATAATTCATCTGCCTGCGCTCGGTGGAGCGGCGTCGAACATAGCCGAAGGTCTTGCGCCTGTATCGGAAATTTATCACCGCCTTGGGTATTGATATACCCGCCATAACCGGAACCATCCACCATATTTCGGGTGCGGCAACGAGAATAAGCGTATAGCTGACCAGCTTAATTATTCCGCTGAAGATGCTCAGCGTCTGGTTCATCACCTGAACGGGGCGAACTCCCGCCTCGCGATTTGCGTTCTCAAGCTTCTCGTAAAACTCGGGCATGTCGAACGAGGCAAGGTCAAGCTCCTTTGCCTTGTTCATTATCTGAAGCTTAACGTACCTGACCACCTTCTCACCCGCAATTCTCGTAACGAAGGAGTTGAGTCGTGAGGCGAGATCCTGCAATATCTGAAATACGAACATGTATACGATCAACAGCATGACCGCCGAGCCGAAAAACGCCGCCTCACTCTCAAACGATGTATGCACTTGCAACTCGTTGAGTATATCCTTTGATATGACCGAGCTTATTACGGGTATAAGTCCGCTTAAAATCGACGCGATAAGCAGAGAGGCAAATATCCAATGTCCCGTCTCCCATACCATTTTGAATATATAGGCAAATCTCTTGAAGAATCCGCCGACAAGCTCTTTTAAAAATCTCGGAATGTCACGTAAGGCTTTGGGATGCTCGATTTTGACTTCGTTTTCGCCCCGCTCGGGGGGCGGCATTCCGGGCTCCATCTCTTACCCCATGTTCTCGGGAAGCCGGCGGCCGCCGAGTATGTGGAAATGCAGATGCTTTACACTCTGACAAGCGTCGGGACCGCAGTTTGAGATAAGTCTGTAGCCGTTAGTAAGTCCCTCTGCGGCTGCTATTTTGGGTACGCACTCAAAAATATGCGCTACATATTTGCTGTTATCGGAGTTTACCTCATCCATCGACGCAATGTGGCACTTGGGTATAACGAGCACGTGTGTGGGTGCCTGCGGATTTATGTCGCGAAAGGCAAGGCACATATCGTCCTCGTAGACCTTGCTTGAGGGTATCGTCCCTTCGATTATTTTACAGAATAAGCAATCCATATTGATTTTTCCTCCGTTTTATGCTAAAATATTGTACGGAATAATTATATCACAGCAAAAAAACGCCGTCAAGGAGTTATTATGAATTTTTCTGATAAACCGGTGCAATGCGACCTTTGGAGCTATCTTGCGTCAAGTAAAAAAACGGTAGTTATGTACGGAATGGGCAACGGTGCCGACAAGATACTCGCCGTATGCACAAGCCACGGAATCACGGTCGCCGATTTTTTCGCGAGCGACGGATTCGTTCGCGGTCATTCCTTTCACGGAAAAACTGTTCTTTCATATTCGGACGTCAAGGACAAGTACGGCGCCGATAATATCATCGTATTACTTTCATTCGGCTCGTCTCTGCCCGATGTTCTGAAACTCTTCCGACAGGTGAGCGAGGAATGTGAGATGTACGCACCTGACGTTCCCGTGTGCGGCGAAGATCTTTTCACCTACGATTTTTTTGAGGAAAACAAAGAAAAAATAGAAAAAGCATACTCTCTGCTCTCGGATCAAACGTCGAGAGAAATATACGAAAATGTCATAAATTATAAGCTTTCCGGGAAGATCGAGTATCTCTTCGCCGCCGAGACCGAAAAGGACGAGAGCTATTCTCTTCTCGGTGCTTCGGGATTTCGTTCTGCCGCAGATCTCGGCGCATACAACGGAGATACTCTGCGCGAGCTTCTCTCTTACTCTGCCGATATTGAAAAAATATACGCTCTTGAGCCCGACCGGCGCAACTTTCGCAAGCTCGAGCAATACTGCCGGGAGTTTGAGGGCAAGGCTCACCTGATACCGATCAATGCGGCGGCGTGGAGCGGGGACACGACTCTTATCTTCGGCGGCGAGGGCAACAGAAATTCGGGAATATATGCTCCTCTCAAGACTGCAAAAACTGTCGAAGTACCGGCTCGTTCGCTCGACTCGGTGCTTTGCGGAAACGGCGTAGATTATATAAAATACGACGTTGAAGGAGCCGAGCGCGAGGCGATAATCGGCTCCCGCGATACCATACTTTCGCACCGTCCCGCACTTCTGGTCTCCGCATACCACAGAAGCGAGGATATTTTCACACTTCCTCTGCAGATACACGATATGCGCCCCGACTATAAATTCTATTACCGCCGTTATCCCTATATACCGGCGTGGGACCTTAATCTTATCTGCATATAGAACAAAAACAGAGCTGCTGACGCAACTCTGTTTTTATTTTTACTTTAATCATCGCAAGCCGTTAATTACTTATACTTTCTCTTGCGAGCAGCTTCGGACTTCTTCTTGCGCTTTACGCTGGGCTTCTCATAGTGTTCTCTCTTGCGAAGCTCGGTGAGGACGCCGGAACGAGCCATAGCTCTCTTAAAGCGACGAAGCGCGCTGTCCAAAGATTCGCCTTCTTTTACTCTGATCTCTGCCATTTCTTTTTCCCTCCCTCCGCATATTGCCGGAGCAATCAAAATCGTTAATATTATACCTTAAAACTTTCATTTTGTCAATAGTTTTTTTAAGATTTATAATTATAAAATTGTGCGTTTTCGAAAATCAGTGATTCTCTATATAATCTATTGCCACAACCGCAAAGGATGCGAAGCCGTGGTCGTAGCTTCCTGTCCTCTGCTTATTTTCCCAAAGAGTTCCCGTGGACTTTACCATTCCGCCGAAGAAATTCTTCACGCAGCTGCAAAGCAGGTCGCGCTCGCCCATCTTCATAAGAGCGCACATTTTGAGATAAAATCCGATAAATGCGTTTACAGATACAAATTCTCTGTCGGCGGTGTCGAGTTTTTCGAAATTCTCAAATATGTGTGTCTTGAGCTTTGCATATTCCGGAGCGTTTATGTCTATGGCACCGAAAAGCAACGCGTAGTACTGCCCTGCTTCCGAGGAATTGCGGGTGTTGCAAAGCACGCCGTTACCATCCTTGACTGCGTTATCTATAAACACCTCTCCGTCGAACGAGAGCTCGCGCGTCTTTTCAGCCACTCTTTCGGCTTTTTCGAGAAGTCGGTCAATTCCGTACAAGCTTCCCGCCGCTCTGAGCACCTCGGCATACAGAAAATTGGTGGGATAATTTACGTCCTGTACCCAAGAGTTTGCGCTCGACCATTCGACGAAATTCCAGCTCGGTAGATTCTGCAAAAGTCCGTCGCCGTTTTCGTGTCGCTCCAAAAATTCGACAACGCCCATAACGCTCTTTCTGAAAAGCTCCTTATCGACTGCCGTATTTCGCTCGGTCAAATACTCCTTGACCTCAAGCACGTACCACATATCCCACTGCGGGATAAATTCATTTCCGTCTTTAATATCCGCAGGATAACACATCGGCAGTGCTCCGCCCGGCAATGCTCCGTCGCTCTCGTAAAGTCTGTAATTTTCAAGAAATGCATCCTCGACAGTGGTCTTTCCCGTAAGAAAATATTCGGCTCTGCTCGTAAAATAGGTATCGCACAGCCATCCTGCTCTCTCTCGCGACGGACAGTCGGTATACAGGTCGACCGCATTGTGTGCAAAGGTCGATTCACCCGCCTTGTAAATGTTTGCAAGCTCGGGGTCGCGTATCTTCCGCTCAATAAATCTCGTGCGGTCGTGCTCATATGTACGCACACCGAAGGAAGAAAGCGTTATTTTTCCGCTTCGAACCAAAAGTATTGCTACCTTGCAGGTGTAGGGCTCGAAGCTCTGTTCATCGATCTCTCTGCCCTTCTCGGCAAAATACTCTATGACATTTTGGCAGTCGTTTTCGGTGAATCTGAAATCATCGGGCTCACAAAGCTCGCTGTATGCAATAACTACATCGGAGTCCTCCAGTGCTTTGCCTCTCCACGAGATAAATCCGCATTCTATCCTATTCATATCGATCGTGACGTATTCACCCGCGCAAAGATCGATGGGAAAGCTGCCCTTTTCCTTCTTCTTATCGGTACGCTGTTGCTGTACCCAGCGAAAAGGATGCGAAAATACCTCGTCCTCCTCAAATCGTCCCCACTCCTCTGTTATAAAAAAGGACAATCTGGTGGGCTTGCAGGGCAGAGTCCCGTCAAAGCTGAATTTTCCCATCGAAGCGTATCCTTCGGCAAGTTTCAAGTCGTATCTCGGCATCGGAACGTGACGCTGAATATAGTGCGGAGCGTAATCGATGGGGGTAAGCGAAACAGGCTGTGAAATTTCCTTGAAATCCTTGTTTCCGAGCTTCCACAGCTCTCCGAAATGACGCTGTGAGGAGTACCTCTCAACCTCGCGCACGTGACGACAATCGAGATATGCGTCAAAATCTCTGCCGGTGTAAAGCAGGACTTCGTCCTCACGGCGAAGCTCGCAAACCACAAATGAAGGCTGACGGGCAGTGGCAAACGAAGCACAGCCGAAGCCGATAATCTGAATTTCCAAGGTATTGCGTGTACCCTCGCCATACCTTTCAAGCTCAATTTCGTCAACTCTCGCATATCCGCTTGCGGCACGCGCAGGTCCGGTGCAAACGAATTTCCCGTTTACGAAGAGTCTGTAAAACGAAAACGCGGATATGTAGAGCGTCGCACCCTTAAGCGACTCTGTCTCGGCAAATAGCGTGAGCGGGTAATTCAGCGCTCCCTCCTGTCCCCGGGCGAATACGGGAATGGCTTTCTTAAACATAAGCACCTCTTTAATATGGGCTGTTGCATTTGAGCAGCCGCAATCCGGCAGCCTGCCGTGCTTTTCACGGCGAGCCGAATTCGCGGGACCTGCACCCAAATGCAACAGCCCTTAACATAATATTATTTTACTTTACAACGATATTTACGATCTTGTTTGGAACCGCGATCTCCTTAACTATAGTCTTGCCCTCAATGGCAGCCGCAATTCTCTCGTCTGCCTTGGCGGCGGCAATGGCATCATCCTTACTCATATCAACGGGAAGGTTTATCTTTCCCTTGAGCTTACCGTTTATCTGAAGAACCACCTCGACCGTCTCGTCTGCAGTCTTGCTATCATCATACGTAGGCCAGCTCTCGTACGCGATGGTGTCGTCATGTCCGAGCAAGGACCACATTTCCTCACCGATGTGAGGACAGATACAGGAAAGCATCTTGATAAGCCCCTCTGCATATGCTCTCGGGCACTTGCCTTCCTTGTAGACCGCGTTTACGAATATCATCATTTGGGAAATGGCAGTATTGAACGCAAGCTTTTCAAAGTCCTCGGTGATCTTCTTTACGCTCTTGTGATATATCTTTTCAAGCTCGGGCATCTCGCAGTCAACGAGATTTTCGGGCTCTGTGAAGAACGCCCAGACCCGGTTCAAAAATCTTCTTGCGCCCTCAACTCCCTGATCGCTCCAAGGCTTCGAAACTTCAAGCGGTCCCATAAACATCTCGTAAAGGCGAAGCGTATCCGCACCGTAATCGCGAACGACGTCGCTCGGATTTACCACAAATTCGGGGAAACGCTTGCCCATCTTGATTCCGTTTGCACCGAGTATCATTCCCTGATGCACGAGCTTCTTGAAGGGCTCCTTCGTTGGAGCGAGTCCCTTATTGTAAAGATATCTGTTCCAAATTCTCGAATACATAAGGTGTCCTACCGCGTGCTCGGGACCTCCGATATAGAGATCGACCGGCATCCAGTGCTTGAGCAGCTCTGCATTCGCGAATTCGTTTTCGTTGTGTGGATCGATATAACGCAGGAAATACCAGCTCGAACCTGCGGAGCCGGGCATCGTGGAAGTTTCTCTCGTACCCTTTACGCCGTTCTTGTCGTACTTCTTCCATTCGGTCGCGTTCTCCAAGGGGGCTTTTCCGTTGACTCCCTTGTAATTCTCGAGTTCCGGAAGTACCAAAGGAAGCTCATCGTCATCAAGAACGTGGATCTCTCCGTCCTCGCCGTGAACTACCGGAACAGGCTCGCCCCAATAGCGTTGTCTTGCAAATATCCACTCTCTGAAATGGTAATTTACGGTTCTCTTCGCAACGCCCATTTTTTCAAGCTTTGCAGTGATAGCCTCTTTTGCCTCTTCAACGGTAAGACCGCTGAATTCCTCGGAATTTATAAGTCTGTAACCGCGTCCGAGATACTCTCCCTTCTCAAACGCCTTTTCGGAAACGTCGACATGTCCGAGCTTTTCGTCACCGTCTATTACCTGAACCATTTCTATGTTGTGTGCAACGGCGTATTCAAAATCTCTCTGGTCGTGGGAGGGGACAGCCATTACCGCACCCGTACCGTAGTTTGCAAGAACGAAATCACCGATGAACATTCTCACTTCCTTACCGTTGACGGGATTTATGCAGGTCACTCCCTTGAGCTCACATCCCGATTTCGTCTTGTTGAGCTCGGTTCTGTCCAAATCGTTCTTCTTGAGAGTTTCGGCTATGTACGCCTCTACCTCCTCCCGATTCTCAATTCTTGGCATAAGCTCCTTGACTGTGTTTCCGTCGGGAGCAAGGACCATAAAGGTGATACCGTAGATGGTTTCGATACAGGTGGTGAATATGGAAAATTCGCCGCCGCCTACGATTTGGAATTTTACTTCGACACCCGTCGACTTGCCTATCCAGTTTTTCTGCATGAGCTTTGTGGATTCCGGCCAATCTATCTCCTCAAGTCCCTCGAGAAGCTCCTCTGCAAACGCCGGCTGATTGATGACCCACTGCTTCATATTCTTTCTGACTACGGGGAATCCGCCTCTCTCGGACTTGCCGTCGATGACCTCATCATTCGACAGCACGGTTCCTAGCTCCTCGCACCAGTTTACGGGCATATCTATATACTGCGCGTATCCGTCAAGATAGAGCTGCTTGAATATCCACTGAGTCCACTTGTAAAATTCGGGATCGCTTGTGGCTATCATCTTACTCCAGTCATAGTCAAAGCCGAGCTCCTTGAGCTGCTTTGAAAATGTCTCTATATTTTTCTGAGTAAAACCGTTCGGGTGATTGCCCGTATTTACAGCATACTGCTCTGCCGGCAGACCGAACGAATCGTACCCCATGGGGTGAAGAACGTTATAGCCCTGCATCCTCTTCATTCTTGAAACTATATCAGTAGCAGTATATCCTTCGGGGTGTCCCGCATGCAGTCCCACTCCCGACGGGTACGGGAACATATCAAGAACGTAATATTTTGGCTTTGAAAAATCCCAAACGTCGGTCTTGAAGGTCCGGTTCTTTTCCCAATATTCCTGCCATTTCTTTTCAACCTGCAAATGTTCGTATTTCATCTTTAATGTAAATCCTCTATATCTCCGTCTGTTGACTGTATTTTATTTAATCCTCGTAAAGCTTCTCAAGATTATAAAATTCTCTTGCTTCACGGCTGAATATATGAACGATAACGTTGCTGTAATCGAGCAATATCCATGAGTTGTTATCTCTTCCCTCTACGCTGTAAGGAGAAAGACCTCTCTGCTCGGTACGGTACTCTACCTCGCCTGCAAGTGCCTTTACCTGAGTTGAGGAGTTACCCGTGCATAGCACGAAATACTCTGCGATGACCGTCTTATCCTCTACGTGCATAACCTTGATATCTCTTCCCTTTTTGGAATCGAGTATCTCCGCTATCGCATCTGCAAGTCCCTTAGCATCTGCGCCGTCAAGCGCAGGAAGATTTTCGCTTAGGATGTTGTTCTCGTTAAAATCCATTTTAAAAATTCCTTTCGTCTTAGAATTTTCTCTTTGAAATACTAAAATGCTATAATATATAATTGTAATTCAAAATCCCGATTTTGTCAATACAAAATAAAAACTCTGTGAGATTTTCATAACAATTTACCGGTTTTAAGAATTTTCAAGCTCGCTCGCGAGTATGGGAAAGACGGTTTCGTCGCTTTGGTATATTCTGATAAATTCCTGATAGCTCGGATGTGCAAATACCGCGTCGGGGTCTATCTCGTCGCTCTCCTTGCCGAAATATTCCAGAAGTATCCTCTGCGTCGGCTTTGCCGACATCACGTAATACGAAGCTCCGCTCTTTTGTGATACAGTCGATTCTCCGGGTAGTGTGAAAAAGCAAAGCCGAGAGCTGTCAACGTTCAACGCCCGAAGTCCCAGCGCGACCGCAAGCGCAATATTGACGTCGGTATCTACCGCATCTATCGCCGACGAAACAACTTCATAAGCATTTTCCATACTCACCTTTTCTTTCAGAGTTCTGAAAAGCGCGGCGAGAAACTTTTTTTGAACGTCAAGCCTGTCGATATCTCCTCTCGCGTATCCCGAGCGATAACGCACGAGCATCTCAGCCTGAGCACCGCTCAATGTTTGATTTCCCTTCGGAAGATCTATCGTGAGATTTTGATACGGGTCTCTGTAGCGAAGCGGCTCTTCAAGCTCTATATCAACGCCGCCCACGGCGTCGATCACAGCGCGAAAACCGTCAAGATCAAGTATCAGATGTCCGTCTATGGTAATTCCGAGTGCCCTCTCAAAAAATTTCTCAAGCTCATCCGCTCCTCCCAGCGTCCCGAGTGCGCCGTTTAATTTGTTGTATCTCTTGCTTCCGTATTCGGAGTACGTATCGCGCGGCAGCTGCAACACACTTATCCTTTCTTTTGAGGGATCAAACGACACCAGCATAATAACGTCTGTAAGACCCGATGCGCGATCCTTGCCCGCAACGAGCAAGCAATACGGTTCCTCGGCGGATTTATCGGTAATAACGGCGGTCTGCGCCGACTCGGGCACTTCTTCCGACCTTCCGAGCGACAAGGTAAATACGCTGACCGATATAAGTGCCACGGCAAGCAAAGCGATCACTGAAAAAAGATACTTTTTGGACATTTTTTCCTCCACATAAACTGAAAATATGTAGAGGATATTTCGAGTGCGGCGCGCAGTATCAGTTGAGACCGCACAAAATCGCCACGATCATTTTAAAAGCTTTATTATAAGTGAATTGCGTGCCTCAACGCTCTGCGGACTTATGGGACTGTTTTCATCTATAAGTGATTTAAGGGTAAGGTCAAACGCGATCACGAGCGTCCGATACAGATGCTTCTCTCGCTCGCTCTCGTCCATATTCTCGGGCTCAGCTCCCCAAAAATAATTGCGAAGATATACGCAATCTTCAAATTTTCTTGACATGTCTATGTAGTCCGCAAGAAATATTATTTTCTCGCATACTGACATATCGGCTCGTCCGGTTGTGTGATACCGAACCGCCGCAAGGACTTCGCCGTCGGCAAACTCGGCATAATCCTGCTTTATCGCATAGACCGCTGTACGCGCGTGGAGCGTTTTGAAAGAAAGCCTGTCAAGCTCGGTCGTACCCTCGCCAAAGCTCTCGAGCATAGCTATCTGCTCGTCTGCCTTTTTTTCCTTGGTTATGTCGTGCAAAAGCGCGGCGACACGCAACACGTCGGTTTTATCGGGGGCGTAAAGCTCCCCGAGGCGCACTGCCATTTTCTCCACCTCTGCGGTATGACGAAAGCGAAATTCCGACATAGAGGCGCTCACACGCTCTCGCAAAGAGTTTATCTGAGCTTCGGTAAACCTCATTTTTTCGCCTCCGGAAGATACAGTCGATTCTCGCGAATGAATTGCTCGACCTTGGGCGGAACCATTCCCGAAATGCTCTTACCGTTCGCAACGCGATTGCGTATCTGAGTGGAGGAAAGCTCTATCGGCTCGGTTACTATCCGCCTGAACATAACTCCGTATTTTTCATAATACTCGGTTATCTTATCCACGACACGCTTTGTCAGTATCGGGTCGTTTTCCCGACGGACATATACCGGATAGCAAAGCTTGAATATCTCCTCAAACTTATACCACGTATCAAAAGTCAGCACCATATCCGTGCCGCACATGAGAAAAAGCCTTGTGTCGGGACGTGAAAACTCCTTTAAAGTATCGTAGGTAAAGCTCGGCCCGCCCCTCTTTATTTCGCAATCCGAGATAACCACTCCGTCGATCCCCTCAAACGCGAGCTCGCACATCCGAAGCCTGTACATCGGATCATCCGAAAAATCTATCTGCTTATGCGGCGGAATACCTGCGGGGATGATAAACATATAGTCGAGCTTCATCTGCTCCATAAAAGCCTTGGCAGATGCCACGTGTCCGTTGTGTATGGGTGCAAACGTGCCGCCGTATATTCCGACACGAAGTTGATCGCTACCGTTCATACTGTTCCCCCCTTTTCAATTCTTATTCTTACAAAAATTTTTAATCAAGTTCTATTTTTTTGTGATTTTCCGACTCTCGGTAAAGTATTATCTTTCTTCCGATAACGCCCACCAAATCAGCGCCGACCGCCTCTGCGAGCGTATCTGCACTTTCTCTGGGTGTGTACTCGGAATTTTCAAGCACGCTCATTTTTATAAGCTCTCTCGCTTCAAGCGCATCGGATACTGTTTTTCGGAGATTGTCGGTGATCCCCCATTTGCCGACCTGCATTATAGTGGGGATATTCGCAGCAAGTCCTCGCAGATACGCTCTCTGTTTTGACGTAAGCATATTTATTTTCCTTTCAGTTCTTTAAGCTTTTTTGCAAGCAATTCGATCGCCTTGCCTCTGTGCGATATGGAATTTTTTTCCTCAGCGCTCATTTCGGCAAGAGTTTTACCCAAGGGCTCGTAATAAAATATCGGATCATATCCGAACCCGCCATGTCCGTGGTATTCGTCGATTATCCTTCCCTCTACCGTGCCGCGGAAAAAATATCCGTGCTCCCGATCGTCGGGCAATACACAGGCAACAGTACACACGAATTCGGCGTACCTGTCCTCCTCGTTTGCAAGTTCGGAGAGCAAGCGCTCATTATTTGCTTTATCGTTGCCGTGCTCTCCCGCGTATCTCGCGGAATAAACTCCGGGCGCACCTCCCAAAGCGCGCACGCACAGTCCCGAATCGTCTCCGATGCCGATATATCCCGAGCCCGCCGCTGTGTAAGCCTTGATAAAGGCGTTCTCCTCAAAGGTCTCTCCATCTTCGGCTATGTCGCCCTCAAATCCGATATCATCAAGTGAGAGTATCTCAATATCGGGTATATATTTGCGCAAAAGCGCCTCAAGCTCGCTTATTTTATGCTTATTTCTCGATGCCAGCACTATTTTCATATCAACCGAACAACGCCTCGACAAATTCCTTGTTGTCAAATTCCTGCATATCGTCGATCTTCTCTCCGACACCGATAAACTTGACGGGAATGTCAAGCTCCTTCTTTATTGAAATAACTATGCCACCCTTGGCTGTTCCGTCAAGCTTGTTCAGTACAAGTCCCGTGATATTTGCGGCGTTTCTGAATTCCTTTGCCTGAAGTATTGCATTCTGACCCGTGGTCGCATCGAGAACGAGAAGATTCTCACGCGCGGAATCGGGGCATTCTTTATCGATGACCCTGTTTATTTTTGCAAGCTCATTCATAAGATTTGTCTTGTTGTGAAGGCGACCCGCCGTGTCAATGATAAGCACATCGGCACCTCTCTTTTTTGAGTAGTTGAGTGCGTCGTAAACCACAGCAGCCGGGTCGCTTCCCTCATTCTGCTTTACGATCTCGGCCCCTGAGCGTTCGCACCATACCGCAAGCTGATCTATCGCCGCCGCTCTGAAGGTATCTGCCGCCGCAACGACGACTTTTTTACCTTTTGATATGAGACGGTTGGATATCTTACCTATAGATGTGGTCTTGCCTGCGCCGTTGACCCCGATAACGAGAATTATCGATGGGGTCGTGGACAGATCAAGCGCCCCGCCCTCTCCGATCATATCCGAAAGTATGGCTTTGAGTGCATCTATCACCTGCTCCTTTTCCTTAAGCCTTCCCGATTTAACGTCGTCGCGCAGACGCTCCATGATCTCCTCTGTAGAGGTGACACCGACATCGGACATTATAAGAAGCTCTTCAAGCTCGTCAAGCAGATCCTCGTCTACCTTGACGAAAGCCTTCATCACCTCATCTATCTGTCCGAAAATTGCATTTTTTGTTTTAGCAAGACCGGCTTTAAGCTTATCCAAAAATCCCATCCCAGTCTTCTCCTTTCTTCTTGGAAATATCGCCTACGTCAAGCTCGAGCACCTTTGAAATACCTCTCTCGGGCATCGTGACCCCATACAGGCGGTTTGCCGCTTCCATAGTACCGCGGCGATGTGTTATCATAACGAACTGCGTCTCTCCCGAGTATCTCTTTATATACTCGGCAAAGCGCGCCACGTTGACCTCGTCAAGCGCCGCCTCGATCTCGTCAAGTATACAGAACGGCGTCGGATTTACCTGTAGTATCGCGAAGAACAGCGCGATGGCAATAAACGCCTGCTCTCCGCCCGAAAGCTGGACCATGTTCTTGATTATCTTTCCGGGAGGTGCCGCTTTTATCTCTATTCCGCTTTCAAGCACATTGTCGGGGTCGGTCAGGGATAGCTCTGCAGAGCCCCCTCCGAAAAGCTCGGAGAATACACGGTTGAAGTTCTCGTTGATCTGATTGAAGGAATCGGTAAACGCCGTTTTCATCTCTCCCTCAAGCTGACCTATAACATCGAGAAGCTCTTCTTTTGCCTTATTGAGATCGTTTATCTGAAGAGCCATTTCATCGTATCTTTTCTTGACCTCGACGTATTTGTTGACCGCATCAAGGTCGACATTTCCGAGCACTCTCAAGCGATTTTTGCACTCTGTCTGCTTTGCCGCCGCCTCACCGCGATTTTCCGACGTAAGCATGGGATATCCGAGTGCCATGGCATCTGCGCGTGTAAGCTCATGTTCGTCCCAAAGCCTTGATGCGAGCTTATCCTGCTCTGCACGGAGATTGTTGAGACGGTTTTCAAAGCGAGTATATTCCTTGAATATATTTTCCTTGTGCGACAGCTTCTCACGCATCATGGTGTTTACTTCATTGAGCTTGCGCTCAAACTCATTGCTTCCCTCTTCGACCTTTGCTCTCTTTTCGTTGAGCTCGGAGAGAAGTCTTGCACCCGCCTCGTATGCCTTACGATTTTCCTCCTGCGCCGCCCGGTAGCTCTTTATTTTTTCGCCGAGTTCTTCTATACGAGCCTCCTGAAGTGCAAGCGCCTCGCAAAATCCGTCGAGCCTTACCACGGACTCCTCGGACATACGCTCCTCTGTTTCGATATCCTTCTTGATCTCGTTCACAAGGATTATCAGCTCCGTTATTTTCGAATCGGCATTGTCCTTTGCATCAATAAGCTCGTTGCGCTTGACATCCATATTACTTCTTGCCGCGCTTATCTCGCTCGCCTGCACCTCAAGCTCTCCGAGCCTGCGTTCAAGCTCCTTCTTGTCCTCGTCGAAGCGTTCTCTTGCACGAAGCATTTCCGTGTGGTCGGCACGGAGCTTTTCGGTAAGCGTTGTATTTGCTTCAAGCTTTGCGGTAAGCTGCTCAAGTCTGTTGTTTTCCGAGTCGCGCATGACCTTGATAAGACCTATCTTCTGCTCTGCCGAATCCCTGTCGTCCTCAAGCTCTGATATCCGGATCTCAATATCCGCAAGCGACTCGTCGAGCTTTGATATTCTGCCGTCAAGCTCCTCGGCTTCCGACGAGAGCCTCTTTATCTCTCCCGCACGTCCGAGGATATTCGCCGCCGTGCGTACAGAACCGCCGGTGAACGAACCTCCGACGTTTACCTGCTGACCGTCAAGTGTTACCGCCTTGACTCTGTATTTCAGCGCCTTTGCCATCGCATTGGCATTATCGATCGTATCGAATATCAGCGTTCTGCCGAGCAAGCTCGAGAGGACATTCGAAAATTTTTCATCGCTTCCGACCAGCTCGTCGGCAACCGCGATATATCCCGCATAACCCGATGCCTCACGCATCTCGGGTGTTGCGCTCTGCCCCTTCATAGAACTCAGTGGGAAGAAAGTCGTTCTTCCCGCCTCGGCGCGTTTGAGCGCAAACATAGCCGCCTTTGCCACGCTCTCATCCTCAACAACGATATGCTGAAGATTCGGACCGAGTGCGGTCTCTATTGCGGTTATGTACTTCTGCTCAACGTTTATTAGCTTTGAGAGCGGACCGTATATCCTGCCGACCTTATTGCCGAACCTATCGGTGATCGCCCCCTCGGCGTATTTTTTCATAACGAACCTTACTGCACCCGAATAGCCCTCAAGCTGTTCCTCCATGGCACGAAAGGTTTCTATCCTTTGATTGACCGACGCCCTGCGTAGCGCGAGCGAGTTTCGCGACTCACTTTCTTGATTTTTTCGATCATACAGCCCATCAAGCTCCTTGACTACCGCCTCGAGTGCAGCCGTTGACTCAGCGCTCAGAGCATCGTATTCCTTCACCGTCTTCCCTATGAGCCGACATTGTTCTTTCATTTTTTCAGACGCAGACTCATACTCGGCTATCTCGTCGAGCATTGCGCTGTTCTTGTCGAGCTCGCTGTCGCGTGAGCTGTCGATAAAGGATATTCTCGCCTTTGCGTCTGCTATCTCGGCGTCGAGCGCTCTCATGTCCCCCAGCGCGCGGTCGATGTCAAAGCCGAGCGACTGCGCCTCTGCGGCGTATTTGTTCTTTTCTGCTTCGGTCTGCTCGCGTTCATCAACTTTCTCAGCCAGTGAAAGTTCAAGTGCGGCGATCTTTTCACGCCTTGCTTTTTCGGCTTCGTGCTCACCCTCGATAGATCTTCTCGCAGACTCGCAAGCTCCCTCGGCTGCCGCTATCATTTCCTTTGTGTGCGATATATTGGTCTCTGCGACCGAAAATTCGCTGTCGAGCTTATGGTTTTTCTCGGTCTGCTCGCGTATCTGCAAAAGAAGATTTTCCGACTCAGCCTTATTCGACTGAGATATTTCGAAAAGTCTGTCGTTTTGTATTTCGAGCGCGCGTATGGAATCCGCCGCCGTATTCAGCTCGAATTCAGCTTCCCCGAATTTTTCCTCGCACGCACCTATATCGGCTCGAAGCTTTTCCGTGTCGTATAACCACAGCTGAACGTCAACGCGCTTTTTGGTATCGAGAAGCTCTATCGCCTTTTTAGCCTTTTCTGCTTCCTTCTCGAGCGGAGCCACCTGCGACTCGACCTCGATGAATATGTCGTTGATACGAGTCATATTGTCCTCGGTCGATGCAAGCTTTCGCTCACACTCGCTCTTCTTGTGTCGGTACTTGGCAATACCCGACGCATCCTCGAATATGCTTCTCCGCTCTTCACTCTTGCGTGATATGATGTCGGCTATCCTACCCTGACCGATAATGGAGTATCCGTCGCGTCCGACACCGGTATTCATAAACATTTCGTAGATGTCTCGCAAGCGAACGGCACGGCGGTTTATGTAATATTCACTCTCGCCCGAGCGGTAGTAACGGCGAGTCACCGTAACCTCATCATAAGGGCAATCGAGTCTGCCTATCATTCCCGAATTGTCAAAGGTGACCGAAACCTCGGCATATCCCATCGGTCTGCGGCTGTCCGCACCTCCGAAAATGATATCCTCCATCTTGGTTCCGCGAATGCTCTTTGAGGACACTTCACCCAGCACCCATCGCATGGCATCCGATATATTGGATTTTCCGCTGCCGTTAGGACCTACAATGACCGTAGTGCCCCCCTCAAAGGTCAGCTTTGTCTTATCGGGAAAGGATTTGAAGCCTTGAAGCTCAAGAGATTTCAGATACACTTGCGTTCTCCTCTCGGTGAAATTATCCTTCATTAAAAGCAAAATTCAAACAGTATGCTCTATTATAATATTATAACCTATTATTTCATTTTTTTCAAGCACTTTTACCCATTCAAGCCCATATTTTTCGCAAATTTTCACTTTATTTATACGTTTTTGTCCCACAGCCTTCGATACCGATCCCCGAGAGACGAAAACGGTTATTCCGCCGCCGCAAATGCGGCGCGCGTCAAGCTCCTCGCATATTCTCTCAAAATAAAGTGCGCTCATTGCCATCTCGCCTATTGCGGCGTGATTTGCGCCCGCGATAGCCATCGATGAGTCTCGCAGATTTTCCGAGGCGCAAAGTCCCACTCTGATGCAGGGAATTCCCTCACGGTCGAAGACCGAAAGAACGTTTTTTGTACGTTCAACAGCATCCTCAAGTGTCAGCGGAGAGTATCTGCCCTCCTTCATCATGTCGGCAAGCTCGGTCTCGGCAAAGACGACTGTCGGATACACTCTTGCCCCGTCAGCACCCAGTCTGCATATCATTTTCGCACTTTCGATCTCATTTGAAGCGTCCGACCCGGGAAGACCTATCATCATCTGACCGATCAGCTCAAATCCTGCTCGTTTTACCTGCTCGCACGCTCTTTTTGCGCATTTCGAATCGTGCCCGCGCTTAGACGCCGCAAGCACACCGTCATCAAAGCTCTGAAGTCCGAGTTCTACCGTTCGCACAGAGTAAGAAGAAAGTATTGACAGTATCTCGTCGTCAATGTAATCGGGGCGTGTTGAAAGTCTGATCTGCGAGACACTGCCGCGTCTGACATAGCTCTCTGCAAGCTCGAGCAGGGACACCATAAGACCACGGTCTATACCGGTAAACGAGCCTCCGAAAAAGGCTATCTCGGTCGGTGTTCCGACGGGGATCGTTGCAAGTGACTCTTCTATTTCGCGCTCCGCACGTTCAAGCTCAAAACCGCCGTGCCCGGATATCGTATGCTGATTGCAAAAAACGCACGCATTGGGGCAGCCCATATGCGGTATAAAGATCGGGATATTTATATGCTTTTTGCCCATTTAAATCTCCAAAAAAATATTCGGGGTGATTTTCACCCCGGATATTATAACATATCAAGCCTTATATGTCAAGTTTTGCTATTGAGTCTGCTGTATTTTTTGCCCGCGGAGGGATTTGAAAGCAACTCGGAAACGCTTACGACATCATACCCGTCGTCGTGCAAGCGTTTAAGTATGATCTTTGCCGCCTCATATGTATTCTCGTATATGTCGTGCATAAGTATGATATCTCCCGACTTTACCTGCGACATAACATTCTCCACAATAGTGTTTATATGCTCATCGGCAAGCTCGCCGTTCTCACCCCTGCCCTTGTATTTCCAATCCTCGGAATCCACGCTCCACATAATTACCGAATACGGACAGCTCTCTACTCTCTCGTCCGTGATATTGCCTCCGATAGGTCGCATAAGGCGCACGTCAGCCTTTGGCACAACACTCTTTATGGCGTTGAGTGTATTTGAAAGCTCTCGCTCGTACCTGGCATCATCACAAGTATGGTAATAGACTTGATGTGTATAACCGTGAATTGCGATCTCGTTTCCGTGCTCGTATGCGTATTTGACCGCCTCTGAGCCGCTGTACGCCTTACCGTCAACACGGTTTCCGACCACGAAAAAGGTTGCATTGTATCCGTATTTCGAAAGCTCGTCTACAATAAGCTTGGTACGAACGTTGTGCGGACCGTCATCGAATGTCAGAGCAACACGCTTGGAGCTTGACGGATTTTTGTTGGCGATATTGGCACTCGTAGACTTTGGGGAGCTTACATTAGCCGTATCCTTACCGTCGCCTGCGCAGCCGCAAACAGCGCACAAAACGACGCACAGCGTTACAAAAAGCGTACAAATGCGTGTAAAAAATCTATGTTTAAACATATCCTGTATGAAACCTCCGACAAAACAGACCAAAACGTGTATTGACCTTTTCATTATAGCATATAATCTGAGCTTTTTCAAGGCGGCAGGAAAAATTCACAATCTATTCAAGATTATCAAGATCAGCTTCGTTGACGTTGATAATTGCGACCCAAAAAACCGTAAAAGTAAAAAGGCACTTTCGACTTGCCGGCAAAAGTGATTTTTATGAAGTGAAGCATCAATTTTGAAAATTTTTAAAGTGCTGCAAAAAAAAACCCGAACGCATCAGCGTTCAGGTTTATGGGGTGAGATATGGGATTCGAACCCACGGCCTTCAGGGCCACAACCTGACGCGCTAACCAACTGCGCCAATC
>CAYQEY010000016.1:0-30415 GCA_964416635.1 uncultured Lachnospiraceae bacterium
TTACATTTTATTTGCTATATCTGTTGGTTTCACCCCAACATTTATTATAGAACCCTTTTTTATATGATCATATGATTTTGTATTCCATAAACAGATGTTCACCGCAGCTTATCTGACCGTCGAGCAATATTTTTTGCGTTGAAACGACCTTGAAACCGTTATTTTGATAGAGCCGTGCCGCGCTGTAATTCCGTGCCGTGGTATTGAGCCTTATCGAAAGGCAGCCGTTTTGTTTTGCAAGCTCTTTTGCAAAATCAACTATTGCCGTACCAATACCAGCTCCGGAATAGCGGGGGTCGACACAAAGCGTATGTATGACCAGAACCTGATTGGGGTCTGCTTTTGCCTGCCAGGCTATTTTTTTGTATTCGGGCGGCTGTCTGTTGTCAAGTATTACCGATGCCAGAAGCCTGCCGTTCTCTTCATAGACATAGAGCGAATCATTCTTTACTCCAAAGCTTGCAGTATCTATCGTAGGGTATATACCTTTTTGCCAGCTCGTGTACTTGACGTGGGTATCCTCGTAGTCAATAGCCTTGTCGTAGAGCGACGCTACCGACTTAATATCTTCATTTGTTGCCTTTCTTATCATGCCGTCCTCATCAAAGAGTTTTTACAAAAGCCTCTATTCTCTCAAGTGCTTGCGTGATGTGCTTTATAGAATAAGCATAGGATATACGTGCAAATCCCTCGCCGCTCTTTCCGAATGCGGTTCCGGGGACGATGGCGCACTTGTAGTCGTAGAGCAACTTGCTGCAAAAATCCTCGCCCGAAAGTCCGAAATCACCGATTTTCGGGAATATGTAGAAGGCTCCCTCGGGCTCAAACGCTTCAATTCCGATGCTCTTAAGACCGTTAAAGATATATCTGCGGCGGCGGTTGTATTCGTCGACCATCATTTTTATGTCTTCGTCGCCGTTCTTTAGCGCCTCTATAGCCGCAAACTGCGCGGTCGTAGGAGAGGACATGATCCCATACTGATGGATCTTAAGCATCTGCTCGCAGATCGCTTTAGGTGCGCAGATGTATCCGAGTCGCCAACCGGTCATGGCGTATGCCTTGGAAAATCCGCTGGCAACTATCGTTCTTTCCCACATTCCGTCAAGAGATGCGATAGAGCAGTGATTGCCGGTATAGGTCATCTCTGCGTATATCTCGTCAGAAAGCACTATTATATTTGTGTCGCGAAGTATCTCGGCAATATCGGCAAGATCTTCCTTTGTCATTATAGCGCCGGTGGGATTGTTGGGATAGGGAAGTACGAGCATCTTTGTTTTCGGTGTGATAGCTGCTTTGAGTGCTTCGGGATCTATTTTGAATTTATCCTCAAATCTTGTTTCAAGTATTACGGGAACGCCGCCTGCTACCGAAACAAGCGGGGCATAGCAAACGAAAGACGGTGTGGGAACGATGACCTCATCGCCCGGCTCGATAACTGCGCGAAAAGCAATATCAATGGCCTCGCTTCCGCCGACGGTAACGATTATCTCCGACGCGGGGTCATAAGAGATGTTGAACCGACGCTTCATATATGTGTTGATCTCCGAACGAAGCTCCGAAAGACCCGCATTTGCAGTGTAGTAGGTTTTACCTTTTTCAAGACTCTGTATACCTGCCTCGCGTATATGCCACGGGGTCTGGAAATCGGGTTCTCCTACTGTAAGACCGACAACATCGGTCATAGTGCTCATAAGGTCGAAAAATTTACGTATTCCCGATTTCGGAGTTTCTACTACTGTCTTAGACAAAACTTTACTGTAATCGATCATATGTTACCTCTCTCATCTACCTCGGCAGTATCGTATAGAACGCCCTTGTCCTTGTATTTATGAAGAACGAAGTGCGTAGCGGTTGCGATAACGCCGTCTATCGTAGCAAGCTTTTGAGAAACAAATAGCGCAACCTCTTTCATGGTCTTGCCCTCAATGAGGACCGAGAGGTCGTATGCGCCTGCCATAAGCTGAACAGACTGTACCTCGGGGTAATTATATATTTTTTCAGCAACGCGGTCAAAGCCCGAATCGCGCTGAGGAGTCAGCTTCACCTCTATCAAGGCACAAACCGATTCTCGGTCTGTTTTTTCCCAGTCTACAATAGCCTTATAACCGAGAATAGTGCCGTCTTTTTCGAATGCGCTTATCTCTTTTTTTACCGTTTCAATATCGGTATCGAGCATGATCGCGATCTGCTCCGGAGTAAGACGCGCATCGTTTTCAAGCAATTTCAAAATATCCGTATTCATAGTATCTCCTATGTAAAGTACTTATTTTTTAAACGTCTTTACGATGTTTTCATAAGACAGACCGTACTTGTCTGCAATATCGCGAGCATAACTCTTTCCGTCGGGTTTCATTCTTACTATCTTGAATGAACGCTTACCTGATTCTATTCCCGCCACGAGAGAGTCTATAGTGGTGCCGCCTTCCGGAGCAGTACGGGCGTTTATGTTGTCAATCTCCGCAGCAAGCTCGTGAAGGTGAGTTGAAAAGAGACAACGGCAACCGATACGGCTGAAGCCTGCGAGGACCTCTGCGGCAATGTATGATGCCTCGTAAGAGCCGGTAGAGGACAGGGATTCGTCGAGGAGCACGAAGCTGTTTTCCGTAACCTTTTCAAAGATATCACGCAGACGCGCGCACTCCTCTCCAAGTCTTCCCTTATCGATCGTATCGTCGGCACCGGTGGGGAAGTGCGTGAATATAGCATCTGCTATACTTATCTCAGCGTCCTTTGCCGGGACGAACATACCGAGCTGAAGCATTACCTGGGCAAGACCGACGGCGCAGGTTATGACAGATTTACCGCCTCTGTTGGGGCCGGTAAGAACAAATATCATTGCACGCTCGTCAAACTCAATGTCATTGGTGATGATCTCATCCTCGACCTTAAGAGCAACACATGGATTGTAAAGCTCGTGAGCAATAAATACATTTTTGTCTGTAATTATTTCCGGACGGCACAGGTATAGACCTTTTTTGGCAAGAACGCGCAGAAGGTTCGTAGCTTTTACCAAGAATTCTATCTCCGGCATAAGGTTGAGCAGAAAATCAGTGTTTTCAAGAACGAATGTCTGAACGATCTTTTTCCAAGAACGAAGAGATTGCTTGTAAACGTCATTGATAGCCGAATTGAAGGCAAGAGCAAGAGCGGTCTTTTGATTTTCGGACTGCTTTTTGCTGAAGGGGACGAGGTTTGCGATGCAGGTATACTCGTCATCCTTGAAATTGAGTCGCAGTATCTTGTCGATAACGTCTCCCGAGCGGAAGGACTGAGGATTTATTGAGAGCACTCCCGCACTTGACGGGCGGAGCTGCGCATCAAGGTTTACTCCTATCGTAACGCTCTTGATATCTCGAACGCGGTTGGTAAGCTCCGCAAGCTTTGCGTTGAGCTCTGCATAATATTCGCTGTTGACAAGGTCGTCAATGCGCTTGGCAAGAGTTTTGAACGCCTCACTTGAAACCTTATCTTTTATGGGCGAGAAGCCCGAGTGGAGAGTTGTGATGCTCGAAATATAGAGCTCTATCTCGGTTATACTTTCAAGATAGGATTCTGCCTCGCCGGTATCCGCTTCAAGTCTGCGAAGCTCCATGATATCTGTGAGGATGGGCATGAGCTTGTTGAGCGTGGTTGATATCTCCGGGAATGCGAGCATATCCTCAAAGACGGACATTCTGTGCTCGATCACTTTCGGATCGTTAGTGAAATACTCATCAAGGTCACTGTTTTTCAGATTAAATACCTCAAGAAGTCCAAGCTCTTCAAGAACGAACATATCTATATTGGGTGAGTCCTCACCGCGATAATGTCGGTTTTGAGTTTCTTCATCGGGGTATATGAGACTGAATTTGGAAAGGTCAAGCTCCATGAGCTGTTTTTCGGTTTTTTCCATGAGTTTATCCTTTCAACATCTTTTTTGATTAAAAAACAATAAAGAAATAAATTGCCGCCGCCAATGCTGCCTGAGCAATTATAATAAGCGGAATACCAAGCATGAATTTGATATGTTTGGTTTTGTGGCGAATGATCAACATGGTCACAAGCATGGCAACCGAACCGCCGAGTGCACTGAGCAACAGAAGCGTGGCTTCTCTCGTGCGATGTCTTGGATTATGCTTTGCGGCAAATTTGTCATAAATGCACACTATTATTGAAATAACAGATATTATGGAAAGATAATAAAGCAAATACATAGTTATTATTTCCTTATTGATTTATTTCTTTGCGGGGAAGCTGTCTTTGAGTCCTACTACCCGGTTGAACGTGTTGGCGTTTTTCGTGTCCTTGCAGTAATATCCGTCGCGGACGAACTGGAACTTCTCGCCCGGAGCGGCGTCATAGAGAGAAGCCTCGATCTTCGCACCTTCAACAATCGTTAGAGAGTCGGGATTGAGATAATCGTTGTAGGTCTTATCCTCCGGAATGGCGTTAACGTTCTCAATGGTGAAAAGACGGTCGTACAGCATAAGCGTGGTATCTTTAGCGTATTTAGCCGAGAGCCAGTGGATGGTGCCCTTGATCTTTCTGCCGTCAATGGGGTTTCCGTTTCTCGTTTCAAGATCAGCCGTTGCGTGTATTTCGACGATATTTCCGTCGTTATCCTTGACTATATCGCCGCACTTGATGATATACGATCCCATAAGTCTGACCTCACCCTCGGGTTTGAGCCTGAAAAACTTGGGAGGCGGAACTTCCGCAAAGTCTGACGCATCGATATATATCTCTCGAGTAAAGGGAAGTGCACGTGTTCCGAGTTCGGGCTTCTGCGGGTGATTGGGAAGCTCGAACATCTCTTCCATATCCTCGGGATAGTTGTCTATGACCACCTTTATGGGATGCTCGATGGCGATCCTCCTCGGAGCGCTCTCGTTGAGCTCTTCTCTGATAGAGTGTTCGAGCATACTGATGTCAACAAGGCTGTTTGCTTTGGATATGCCGGCAGCGCGAACGAAATTAAAGATGGACGAAGGAGTATATCCGCGTCTGCGAAGTGCACAGATAGTGGGAAGTCTCGGGTCGTCCCAGCCGTCTACCATGTCGTTTTCAACGAGGTAACGGAGATATCTCTTGGACATTACGGTGTTTGTAACGTTAAGACGCGCAAACTCTCTCTGCTTAGGTTCCGGGTCAAATATGCCGATATTCTCAATGACCCACTCATAGAGCGGTCTGTGATTCTCAAACTCAAGCGAGCATAATGAGTAGGTAATACCCTCAAGAGCATCCTGAATGGGATGTGCGTAGTCGTAAAGCGGGTATATACACCACTTGTCGCCCTGACGGTGATGTGAGGTGTGAACTATTCTGTATATGGCAGGGTCGCGCATATTGATATTGGGACTTGCCATATCTATCTTTGCGCGCAGGGTCCTTGAACCGTCGGCAAACTCTCCCGCTTTCATTCTGCGGAAAAGGTCAAGGTTTTCCTCAACACTTCTGTTACGGTAGGGGCTTTCCTTGCCCGGCTCTGTCAGCGTTCCCCTGTATTCCTTCATTTCTTCCGCCGACAGGTCGCAGACGTACGCCTTTCCGTCCATGATGAGCTTTTCAGCGTATTCGTAGCATTTATCAAAATAGTCCGAGCCGTAGAAGATGCCGCCGTTGGGAGTAGCGCCGAGCCAGGTGAGATCCTCGAGTATAGAATCAACGTATTCCGTGTCTTCCTTTGCCGGATTGGTATCATCGTATCGGAGATTGAAAAGTCCCCCGTACTTTTTTGCCGTTTCGTAATTTATAAGGATCGCCTTTGCAGACCCGATGTGCAGATATCCGTTAGGCTCGGGGGGAAAACGGGTGTGTATCTTTTTCTCGGGGTCAAGTGCAAGGTCTGCATCTATAATGTCGTGTATAAAGTTATTCGCAATTTCTTCCATTATTTTGTCCTCATTTTTTAGAGTGAATCTATCATATTTTCGATCCTTGCACAAACTCTGTCGTGACCGAGGATCTGCATTACTGAATACATATCGGGAGAGTTTAGTTTACCGGTTACGGCAACTCTGATGAACATGCTGATATCTGCCACGTTTCCTTTGAAAGCCGAGGGATCTGCCTTATACGCCTTCATGTCCGAGGTATATCCGAGCGACTGACCGATAGCTTTGATCTTGTCAAACCAAGTGTTCATATCGTCTGCCATATCAAAGCCTTTGATGAATGCCGAAAGAGTGGTCTTTATATCGTTTACGTCGTACTTTTCATCGTAGCCGTCCTCGACTGTGAAAAGCTTGTCATAGAAAAATCCCATATAAGCCTTTGCATCTGCCCAGGTAGTAAGATCCTTCCTCGGCTTTTTCCCGCCTCGTCCTATGGCAAAAATGCTTTTCGCGTAGTCCGGGTCGGCGGCAAGCAGGCTTCCGAAGTCCGGGTCAAATCGGAGTGCCCAAGCGGTAACCTTTTCCGTAACATCTTCGGCGGTCATCCCGGAGATAACGTTCTTCGAAACATCGTTGAGTTTATCAAAGTCAAACAGGCATCCGGAGCTTGACATCTTCTTGATGTTGAAAGGGAAGTCCTTGTAGCTTTTTTCGGGATTTTGCATCCTCCACTCCTCGTAATTGGAGTTGAGAAGAGTCATAACGTACTCACAAACAGCCTCGGGACAGTAGCCGAGACGGGTATAGTCATCCATGTTTGCACCCATGTCTCGTTTGGAGAGCTTTTTCTTGTTGCCGTTCTCGTCAAGACGCATTATCTGTGCTATATGCATGTACTTTGGGGTTTTGAATCCGAGATATCTGAAAAGCTGAAGATGCTTTGCAAGGCTCGGAAGCCATTCTTCACCGCGAATCACGTGTGTCGTTCCCATGAGGTGGTCATCAACTGCGTGTGCGAAGTGATACGTGGGAATTCCGTCGGACTTCAAAAGAACGAAATCTTCGTCGTTTTCGGGAATATCCATGGTACCCTTGACGAGATCTGTGAATTTGATCTTCTTTTCGGGATCGCCGTCTGCAAGTATGCGAAGAACGAACGGATCTCCCTTGGCGAGACGGCTTTCAACCTCTTCCATGGTTATCTGTCTGCGCGCGAGCATTTCCTCACGTCTTGCTTCTGCCTCAGACTGCCAATCCGTATTTTTTATCTCTTGCTTTTTATCTATGCTGTGGAGCTCTTCAAGCTCCTCTTCTGTAGTAAAGCAGGGGTAGGCTTTGCCCTCGCGGACAAGTTGCTTCGCATAGGTCTGATATATCTCGGCTCGCATGCTCTGCTTGTAGGGACCGTATATACCCTTATCACATATCTCACCGTTCTCGCCGAGGACAGCGCCCTCATCAAAGTCGATGCCATATGTAGAGAGCGTTTTGATAAGTCCCTGAGCAGCACCCGGAACTTCACGCTTTGCGTCGGTGTCCTCTATTCTTAGGTATAACACGCCGCCGCTCTGATGCGCAAGACGCTCGGCAACGGTAGTGGGGAAAAGTCCGCCAAAGTGAACGAATCCGGTAGGACTCGGTGCAAATCTTGTCACCTTTGCACCCTCAGGAAGAGATCTGGCGGGAAATCGTGCTTCCATTTCCTCCGTAGTAGTTGTTATCTGCGGAAAGAGAAGCTCCGCAAGTCTTTCAAAATCCAGCATTGTTTTGTCCTTTCGAATGTATTGTCTTGGTTTAAAAATCAACGAAGTATTTTGCACTTTCAAGTGCGGAGCCGAGCGTACTTGACGGACCGTGTCCGGCGTACATCATCATGGAGCCGTCGTAAGCGCGCAGCTTTATCAGGGAATTCCTTATTTCCTCTGTGCTTCCGCCCCAAAGGTCACACCGTCCGACAGAATCGGCAAAAAGAGTGTCACCGGTCAACATAAATTGTTTTTTCGAATCATCCTCACACAAAAAACATACAGAGCCGGGAGAATGTCCCGGAGTGCCGATGACCTTTAAGCTCTCATCACCGAGCGTAAGCTCATCACCGTCGTCAATAAGTCGTTCGGCAGGTCGGTGAGTGCATTCTTGTTCATAAAAATGATAAAATCCGTTTATTTTTCCGTTTGTGAGCATCGGGGCATCTCCCGGATGTATCATAAGAGGAATGGCAAACTTATTTCTGAGTGTATCGACAGACACGGTATGATCAAAGTGACCGTGTGTGAGCAAAATTCCTACAAGCTCAGCATTGTTTTGTTTGAGAAGCCGCTCTATCGAGCTGACCGACACCGAAGGATCGATCACAAATGCTTGGTTTTTCGAGATCAGAAGATAGGTATTCGCGGCGAAGGAATTCGGACAAACCGAAAGAATTTTCATACCAATACCTCCCAAACAATAAATTACATTATATTATATCACAAAATACAGAAAAAGTCCATAGATACAGGAAATTTTATTGGCGTTTATAAGGAATTTAATTTTTCCGGTGCATATGATCGGTAAGACGACAGTGAAAACCTTACCTCATCGGTGCATAAGGCATAAATGCAAAAAGGGGTGTGTTAAAAAATTCTTCCGGAATTTTTTAACACACCCGACGACATTGATTATATCAAATATTGCTGTTCTTGAGAAATAAAAAAGCATCGGCTCATCTTGTTGTATTATTTTTTCCACGTTCCGGGGAAGAAGAGTAATAACATTGGAAAAAGTTCAAGTCTGCCTGCAAGCATATCGAATATAAGCACTATCTTCGTAAACGGCGTGAAAAATCCGAAGTTGCTTGTAGGGCCTACTATTCCGAGTCCGGGACCTATGTTGTTGATAGTTGCGGCAACAGAAGTAAAAGTGGTAACAAGGTCGTGATCTTCAAAGGATACCAATAATACCGAAACCGAAAAAACGAGAACGTAACAAACCAAATAAATATTTGTCGAGCGGACGACCTCATTTTCAACAGGATGTTTATTTACCATGACCTTTTTTACCTGCTTTGGATGTATGATCAAATATAACTCGTTTGCTATGCTTTTGAAGAAAATAATAATTCGGGAGATTTTGATACCTCCGCCCGTACTGCCCGCACAAGCTCCGAGAAACATAAGAAAGACAAGGCAGACACGTGAAAGCTCCGGCCATTGGTCATAGTCTACAGTTGAAAATCCCGTAGTGGAGATTATCGATGAAACCGTAAAGGCTACGTGCTTGATTGTATTTCCGAGGGTATCGAAAAATCCGCGGGCATTGAGCGTTATTATAACGATAGCGGATGCCACGATACCGAGGAAGGTGTATATCTCGGCTGTAAAGGCTTCTTTGAATCTGCGCATAAGTATCAGGTAATAGGATGCGAAGTTTATGGAGAAAAGAAGCATGAATACGGTGACGACTATCTGAATATAGGATGAATATCCCGCGAAGCTGTCATTTTTGATTCCGAAGCCGCCGGTACCTGCCGTGGCAAAGGTAGTGTTCAGGGCTTCAAAAAGATTCATGCCGCCAAAGAGAAGAAGTATAACTTGAATAACGCTCATGGCGACATAAATCAAATAAAGTATCATAGCCGTTGTTTTTACTCGCGGAACGAGCTTGCTGACAGACGGTCCTGAGCTTTCGGCTTTCATTATGTGCATATTGTTACCGCCGCTCAGCGGAACGAACGCCATAATGAATACAAGTACTCCCATGCCTCCGACCCAGTGTGTGAAGCTTCGCCATATTAGCGCTGCGTGAGAGAGAGACTCAACCTCGGACAGTATGCTCGCACCCGTCGTCGTAAAGCCCGAAACGGTTTCAAAAAGCGCATCGACATATGAGGGTATCTCTCCCGAGATATAAAACGGGAGAGCACCGAAAATACTCAATACTATCCACGAAAGCGAAACTATAACGAAGCCCTCTCTTGAATAAAGCGTTTTGTCCTTCGGCTTGCGCCATATAAGCAGAGATCCGACCAAAAGGCAGATGAGTATTGAGAGCAGATAAAAGGGAAATACACTTTCGGAATATATGATGGCGGTTACCAGAGGAACGAGCATAAACGCACCTTCGAAAATGAGTATCCAGCCGAGTATATTTTGGATCATTCTGAAATTCATACGTTCCTCACTTAAGAATATCGGTAATATCCCGGAGCGCCAAATGCTTCGATACAACGATAACCCTGTCACCGGGAAGTATTTTATCGTGTCCGCGTGGTACGATCATCTTGTTGTTCCTGAGGATAGAGGCAATAAGAATGTTTTCCTTTAATTTCAATTCCGAAAGCGGTGCACTTGTTATTTGCGATTCTCCGCTTATGATGAATTCAGCTGCTTCTATCTTTCCGCGAATGACATTGTAGAGTGTTTCAACATTTGATCCAATGGAGCCTTTCATGGATCTGACGTAGCGCAATATCGTATCTGCGGTTATGCTCTTCGGGGTGATCACGGAGTTCAGCTCAAGCGATTTGACTATTGCATCAAAATCGGTGCGCTGGATTTTTGTGATAAGCTTACCTTTGGTTATATTTTTTACAAACAGAGATACAAGGATATTTTCTTCATCCTGATCGGTAAGTGCCGCAAAGGCATTTGCCTTGTCTATACCTTCTTCAAGCAAAAGCTCCTTATCGGTGTAATCTCCGTTTATAACCGTAACGTTCGGAAACTGTGCGCAGAGAGATTCACATATTTTTCGGTCGCGCTCAATTACCTTTACGGCGATCGGCGCACGGTCGAGTATCTCACAGAGATACTGAGTTATTTTTCCGCCGCCCGAAATAATAAGATCTTTTACGGAGTGTAGCTTGTAGTTGATCTTCTCAAAAAAATCAGCTGCTTTTTTGGGAGTTGCGATAAGTGAAATTATATCCTTCTGTTCAAATGTGAAGTGACCGTTTACGATATACGCGTCATCTCCTCTCTCAACCGTGCAAATAAGGACATCGCACTTCAGGACAGTTGATATCTCACGAACCGAAAGACCTACAAGGGGGCTGTTTTCGGGAAGCTTGAATTTTACAAGTTCAACACGTCCCTTTGCAAAGGTGTCGATCTTCATAGCCGACGGAAAGCGCAGTACTCTTGATATTTCGAGAGCTGCGGCGTATTCCGGATTGATGACCATGGCAAGTCCGAGCTCGTCCTTGAGATAATCCGCCTCTGTGCTGTAGTCGGGATTGCGGACTCTTGCGATAGTCTGACAGTTACCGTTCTTTTTCGCCACGGTACAGCAGAGCAGGTTAAGCTCATCGGAATCGGTCACCGCTATAAGAAGATCTGCGTTCTCGATTCCGGCTTGCTTCTGTATGGCATAGGTCGCTCCATTGCCGAGAATTCCCAATACGTCGTTTTGTACCGCCGTGGCTTTTAGATTTTCGGGATTGTTGTCAACTACGGTTATGTTGTTTCCTTCTTCGTTTAATTGCTCTGCAAGCGTCTGTCCGACCTTACCGCAGCCCACTATAATGATGTTCATACGATTATTCTCTCGACTTTCTCAGAGTAAAGATTTATCGGGGTCGTAATAGGGAATTACCTTAAGCTTAAATGCATTGATTCGATTGAGATGGTCTATGCGCGACTTGACTGCGTCATCTTCGCATATTCCCGTGCGGATATATCTGTCAAGTACGGCGTAGGTAAATCCGAGTTTGTCCTCGTCGCTCTTGCCCGACAGTCCGTCAGACGGAGTTTTGAACACAAGATTTTCGGGCAGCCCGAGGTAACGGCCTATCTGTACGACCTCTGCGACCGTCAGCTTCGCAAGGGGAGAAAAGTCTCCGGCAGAGTCTCCGTAGCGGGTTGAATATCCGACGTAGTCCTCTGAAAGATTGCAGGTGTTTGCCACTCTTCCGTTAAGCGTTTGCGATACGGCGTAGAGAGTGGACATTCTTATTCTCGGAGGAAGATTTATCCTTGCCTGTTCTGTAAGCGTAAGTCCGCAGTCATCAAGGCTTTTTATAACGCCGTCGGCAGCGTCCTTTATATTGCAAACAAAATTTCGAATACCGAGGTGCTTTACAAGCTGTTGCGAGTCTGAGATGTCGCTTTGTACTCCGTTGGGCATAAGCACACCGATGACCCTATCCTTTCCGAGTGCTTTTGCGCAGAGTGCGGCAACTACGCTTGAATCCTTGCCGCCCGAAATTCCGACAACGGCATTGCATCCCTTGCCGTTTTCGTCAAACCAATCTCGTATCCAATTTATAACCTCGTCAGTAACCTTTACTACATCAAACACAGTAATCACCCCCGTAAAAATTGTACAAAGTATATTATACACTTTATACATAAAAAAGTCAATAGCTTTGTTCTTTTTATGTAGTATTCGGTGCGTAGTGCTACAATAACGGGGCTGAATCTTTCGACTCAGCCCCTGAACTTGAATTTTGATTATTTTACAATCTTAAACTCTACGTACTTAACAGTATCAACAGTTACATCCTTTGATATAACGATATCATTTGTGCTGAATATAACCTCGATCCGATTTTCAGAACGGTAAATTTCTGTTCCGTCACTGTTGTAGTATACATAGGTTGCAGCAGCAGGCTCCGAGCTTGCATCAATTGTAACCGTACAAAGCGCATAAAAACGGTCGTAAGCAATAAAGGATATTCTTGAAGGTGCGTCTGCATCATAGTTGCAAATTTCCTTTGTTTTGCCATTTTCGAATGCCAAGATCCTGTAATCATCATCCGTTACGATCTCAAGATAAATAACATCATCAATAACCTTGCGAACGGTTGCTTTGTTTTCCTTAAGGTCGTAAAGGACTTCCATATTAAGGTCATAAATTGCTCTTTCCGTTACAATATATTTGCCGACAAGCTCAAAGTTATTGCCATAGAAAGCTTCAATGAGTTCACCTTTCTTATCTACGAGCGCCTCACCGTAAACTGTTCTCACAAGGTAGATATTTTTGTCAACGGGCATGCAAAATCCCGCCAGCTGACCGTCGGCCAGCTTAAAAGATTTTTGAATCGTACCATTGTTGGAGAATGTAACGATATCGACCGCTGTTTCCGATTCATCGGGAAGTCCGTTAACTATCGGAACTATGAAAGCAAGGTTCTCAAATGCCTCCTTCTTAAAGGGGTTAGACATGCCATTATCTTCGATGTTCTTGATCATATCGCTATATGTAAAAAGATTTTCAACGAAATAATCAAGTTCGACCTCTTTTGTCTTGCCGTTTTCGGGATTGATTATCAAAGATATGAGGTCGTATTTGCGCATTACATCATTATCGGTATAATCATAGAGGTCATATTTCTCTGCTGTATCTTTAAGGATCTCGGTATACTGAACAAAGATATTTCCGTTATTGAGAACATAAGCCGCAAACGCATCGTCTTGCATGTTATTTGGAGCTGTCCAAGAAGATACAAACGCAAATTCTTTATCAAATACCATTATGATCTCATCGTCAATCAAATAAAAATACTCGTCATTGTACTTAAGTTCTTCAAACTCACTCAAAGCAAGATTTTCGGGAACTTTTTTTACCTCTGTAAGAGCACCGTTTTTGTTCTCGTAAAGTGTCAGATCATAGAAATAATAATCTCCGATTTTATCCAACGCTTCAGGAGCCTCTTCCAACACATCAATATTCTTTCCGGTAGCGTCCTTGAGTGTATATGTTGTTTCTGTAGGTACAGTCGAAACCTTAGTAACGGCAACAACAACATATGCAGGAGATTTATTATCAAGGTATACGGTATATTCCAAAGACTCTGTAGAAGGATATGTACCTACAACTACACTTGTTTTTAGGTTATAAACTATATACAGATCCCCATTTGTATCGGCTTTTTTAAACAACGCAAGGTATTCATTACGATCATCAAGATCATAGCCTGTAACCTCACTGATAGTTTGGCTTGCACCCAAAACTTTTACTTCTTCCGTATAATTTTTGTCAAAAACAGACTCGAAGGAGCTAAGCTTTGAAATCTCTTTTGTTCCGCAGGAGGAAAGCGTTGCTGCCAACATTACAACCACAAGAACAATACTTAAAATTCTTAACTTTTTCATAAATATTCCCCTTACTTTAATAAAATTGAATCACTTTATGTGATTTGATAATGACATTTTATCACAGTATATGCATATTGTCAATACAATTGTACAAAATTCGCTTCGGCTTATGAGTATAGTATCTCTTTCGGTCATTGAATCTGGCTTTTCTGATTTTAAGAATATTTTTCCGTGTTTTCGAATAGATATTACTGAAGAACAAATCGATATTCCGAAGGGAGCATAAGTATGAGTATTAACGAACAAAATTCCGTGGGCAGGATCACTCTGCCGATAATAAGGCGCGACATTAACAGCGATACGTCCGAGGATTTTACTTTGCCGGATTATTTCCCTGAGATACGCAAGGTACTGTACGCACGTGAATCCATGCTGACACCTGCAAAATTTATCAGCGGCAACAAGCTTGACATTAACGGAGTTATAGACTATGATCTGGTTTACGTAAGCGGAGACGGACGGCTTTGCTCGGCACCGCTTTCTGCAGAGTATTCGTTCTCTCTGCCGCTCGAGAATATGAGCGAATTTGAAATCAGCGAGGGCTTTTGCATAATTGCGCATAGCGTAGCCGAGAGTTCAAGTGTTCGTGTAAGCGCACCGCGCCGTTTGCAGATAAGAAGTCATATACGAACGGCTGTAAGTGCGTGGGGTAAGATGCTTTGTGAGGAAAAGATCACCGGGCTTGATGAAGGTGAGAGCGTAGAAAGATTGGAAGAGATCGAGGAAGCGGTAGAACTTGTATGCGAGAACTCGGATCTGGTGGCTTTACAAGACGAATACCGCCTGCCGTCAACCGAACACAGAATAGCATCTGCACAGAGCAATGTGTTAATAGGAGGCGTACGTATCGAAGATGATGTGGCAAGTATAAACGGAGATATACTGATAAAGCTCCTTGTCATATGCGATGCCACCGGGGAGAGCGAGCGCGTCCTTCGTAAGATTCCATTTGATGCTCAGACCGATCTTGATGGAATCGATATGTCGGATAAACCGCTTTGTACGGTAAACGGCAACGTAACCGATCTTTCTATCGAGGTGGAAGATGGCAACGCGCATATAGAGGCTAATCTCGTGCTTGAACTATGCGGTGTTAACCGACACAGTGTAAGCTATACCGGGGATATGTATTCCACTGACAGGCACTGTGAGTGCACTATGAAGCAATGCGATATTCCCGTAATTATTTGCAACAAAAATCTTAATCTTTCGCAAAACGAGCGAATAACCATTGAGGAGTTGGGATTCCCCGAGACTGCGGAGATAGTTGACATCAATGCTTCGGCGATCGCGGATAGAGTGGAAATCGAGGATGACGTGTACATTGTGCGCGGAAATTGCAAATACAACATCATAGCAAGAAAGGACGGCGATTATACCTCACATGAAATACGTATTCCTTTCAAATACGATATCGAAGCTGAAAACGGAGCTTTTGACGACATTGAAAGCAGCGACATAGTTGTGGGTGTATCGGGTGTTCGCGCACGGCTTGACGGCGAGTATGTGAGCATCGATTCGGATATATCGCTTGCCTGCAGTCTGTGGGGAAAGAAGAGTGTGCAGATGCTTGAGAGAGCAGAGCTTGGGGCTCCGAGTGATCGGCGAAGCGGAGCTATAGTGGTATGCTATCCCGTATCTGACGATACACTTTGGAGTATAGCAAAGCGATACTCGGTGAAAAGGAGCGGTATCAGCGGAGATCCTTCAACCGATAGCTTTGTCATGATAGAAACTTAATATAAAAGGGGCTGTTGCATTCCGCAACAGCCCCGAATTTAGTTTTTAAGCTTTACTCCATATGGTCATCCAAGAACGAGAGTAAGGCGGTCACGTATCTTTCCTCGTCGCAATAGATCGAGTCGGCATGTTTTGCACCCGGTATGCACACAAGCGTGGTACGGTCTTTTGACAGACTTTGAACGTCTTTGGATTGCTGTATGGGTACATAATCGTCGTCCTCACCGTGGAATATCAGAGCAGGCAGATGAGACCTTGAGAATATTTCGGATGCCGACGGAGCGGAAAGCGTGAATCCCGCAAGCGTTCGCGACCAAAAGCCTGCGGCTTTCAGCAAAAGAGAGGCAAGCGGCACTTTGTTGTAGTCCTTTATGACGTGCGATATTGCTTCCTGTGCGGAAGAGAAGGGACAATCCGCGATAATGCAACGCACGGCTTCGTCTTCTTCCTCAAAAAGCTCGCTCGACATAAGTACCGTAGCTCCGCCCATCGAAAGACCCATAATAGCCACAGGCATTTCTTTGCCGAAAAGCTCTGCCACCTTTTTTCTCCAGGATACAACGTCGTATCTTTCCTTTATGCCGTAGCAGATGTATTTTCCGCCGCTGCGCGAATGTGCGCGCTGATCCACGACGAGAAGATGATATCCGTTATCGTGAAGTATTTTCATCTGCATACAAAAATCACGTCGGGCGTTGGAGCGATATCCGTGGAAAAGCATTACCACACCCTTTGGAACCTGATCCTTCGGAGCTTCTATCACTGTAGCGAATAGCCTGAGACCGTCGTACGAAACGGTACATACCTCGCGGGTACGGTTGTTATCAAACCATTCGTAATCTTCGCGAAGACGCTGCTCGCCGGCTAACAAAATGCGATGCTCTGAGAAAAGATCTTCAAATGTATTGGGGCGCTCGTGTTTCCGCACGCATATTTTTCTGAATATGAGCAGACCTGCAAACAAAAACAAGACTACCAAGAAAAAAGATGCCCCTATTGCAAGATTGTTTATCAACATTTATTGACCTCCAAATAATTGTGTATTTATTATACCACTTTTTATTTTTAAAATCAACGATAATCTCATATAACTCCCCCAAGCCGGATGGCTTGGGGGGAGAGGCGTGTCAATCGTAAAAATATTTTTGTACGATCGGGTGAGAAACGGCAGACTCGGAAGTGTCGGCACTGTTCACCTGCGCAGCGAGGGTAGATATCGCGTCGCAGTATTTATCGTAAAGAGATTCCGACAGCTCCGAACTGTAATCTATAACGAGCATTGACGCAACGTAAAACATTGCGGCAGGGACCAAGGCATCGCAAAGAGGAAACTGATCCATAAGCGAGAGGTATACCGGGCTGAAGCTTTGAGGCGGGTCGAGCCCTTCTATCGCTCTTATGCGCTTATCAAGATCCTTTGCGATAGTGCAAAATGATGCAATGAGATAGGGAGCTCTTTCCTCGTAGTCGGAATTGCTATCAGGATCGTTTAGCTCAGCTAGAATGCCGAGTGCTCCGTTATAGATTTCTATATTGGTATAACCCATATCCGACCCCTTTTGCTATCAAGCGGTTGTCACGCCGAGTGCAAGAGTTACCATCTCGGAGGGATAAACGACCTTTGCACCGTAGAGGTGGAGTCCCTTGACCGCATCGGCAAATCGCTTCTCGGGACGGTATGCGTCGATCTCGGAAAGCTGTTCGGCAAACGCGATTGCTCTCTTTGTTCGCATAAGGCACTTGTATTCGGTAGTGCCGGTTTGGGTAGTTGTGGCGATGTTATTGGAAACATAAATCTTGCATCCCGCCACAGAGCCGAGGTATCCGTTTTCAAAAATCTCGGAGCTGTTGGTAAGCGCGAGCTTTTCCTTGAGAATGACCGAGGCAACGGCAGGTGACACTTCAAGAACTACGCTTGTGGAGTCGGTAACGTTGTTCTCGTAAAGGATCTGGCGGGCCTTTATGATACTGTCGATCAGATTGCCATCGCTGATATTTGCGTGTGTTACGGTGTTCGCTGCACCTGCATACAAAGAGAATACGTACTTATCGGCATCCTCTGCGATGGAAGACGCCGCACTGTGCATTGCCGCTTCCATAAGCTTAGGTGTGCACTGAGTTTTGTCCACGTCGTCGATCTGGAAGTTGAAGAACTTTGCCTTATCGATAATAAGCTCCTGAACGGTATCAGACAGCGTCTGAGGGGAGGACATATCGGAATTCTTTGTGTAGTCGCTTACCGTTATAGCGCCGATTCCGCAGATCTTTACGACAGAGCCCTTATTTTTGATCTCTCCTTCGTAATCTCTGTTGCAGTTCGCAACTGCTATGTACTGCTTGTCAAGTGCGGTGTGGAGATTTTCGCTCCAGATCGTAGGGATAAAATTTGTGATTGCCATAATGTTTTTTCCTTTCTTTTGTAAGTTTTTAGACTTTTAATGTTTGAAAATGTTTTTACAGCGTGCTAAGCATCCTAATAAAAACAGGATGAGTATAATTATTTCTGCATCCATTTTTTCATTGATTCCTTGATCTTAGAATAATTTGCGTGGACCTCTGAGCGCGACATCCTGCGCACATCCTCGGGCGAGAAATATTCACCTGCCGTATCAGTGCCTGCCGAACCCGGAGATCTTGATGCGTTTTTTGCATTTATCTTAGCTATGCGAACAGCCTCAGCAGCCATTCGCTTTTCGTAAAGAGCATATGACGCCGCGAGAGATGCGCCGTTCTTTACGTTTTCCCATACGGAATCGGGTATTTCCTCTATGGGGATTTCAGGAAACAAATCGGTAAAATCTCCGACCTCGGACAGCATACGGTCATAACCTTTTTTGAGATCCTCCAGCTCTTTTATTTTTGAACGGAGGTCTTCAATGTTCTCTCTGAGCGATTTTATGGTTTGATTTGCCAGAGCAAGCTCGTCGTTTGCAGTGTCATCACCGTCGGGCTCGGCGATATCGGGGGCATCGTTTGAGACTGGAAGCTGAGATTCGGTTTTCCCGTCTTCGGCACGAAGCTCATCGATTTCTTCTTTTGAGGGCGATTTCTCCGATTCGTTTTTTACAACTTCTTTATCTTCAGCAAAAAGCGCATTTTCTTTAATGTCGGTCATACGTTATCCTCACTTTCAAGAATGGTGCCTTCGGTCTTTTCATTCTCCTTCTCGGATTCGATCTGTTCAAGAAGACCGTCTCGATCTATAAGTGCCCCCAGCGGCAGACGGCGTATGTATTCGGAAGCGCCGATATATCCACCGTCGAGAAGCTTGTCCAGCATATTCTGTACACTCGATGCGCTGTATCTCGATATTTCCGTGATCTGTGCTTCAGCGCAAAGGATATCGTTTTTAAGTATGGAGAATTCGATCTTTTCAGCCTTAACCTCGCCCTTGCTGTAGAAAGGCAAAAGCCTTTCGGAGGGATAGTATGCGCACATCATATCAGCCCAGATATTTGCAATATCTTCTATGACTCTGTAGTAAGCACTTCTTATCTGTTCAAGCGGTATTCTTGATGTCTCCTGAAGTGCAAGTATTGCACTCGTGTTGTTTGCTTCAAGATTACCGAGCGCCGAGTCTGTAGCGCCCATAAGCTCTTTTGTCAATGCAACTGCGCTGTCTATAAGCTCCATGTATCCCGTTTGCATCTGCCCGACACCGACAACGCTCACCGAATCGGCAATGTTTCCTCCGCCGACCGCGGCGATCGCCTCTCCGACCTCGTTTGACCACTCGGGGATCTTTGATTTATCATACACGACCTTTGAGAAGGCAGTATCGGTCATGTGCTTCATAACCATCGCATATGCTCTGTTGATGAACTTCTGATTCGGTATCAGAGAGCTTATCGGAGAAGCACCGTGGAAGCTGTTCTTTACGGGTGTCCAGTTAAAATATGCTATCGGATAGAGGCGGCAATCGGTCTTTCCTCGGCGGATGACGCAGTTTTTCGTTGATTTTTCAAAGACGACTCTGCCGTCCTCGCGCCAGAATTTTATGATGTACGTGGTTTTTGCCTCGTCCTCTCCTCTAAGCTCGTATTTTGCCATATCTCCCGATTGAATGGAGTACTCCTCATCGGGATTTATTTTTGCTATTTCGTCCTCGGCAGCGCCGTATGCGCGTGCTTCCTCACAAAGCCTTCCGACCGATGATCTTCCGGCGAGTATAATGTAATCCTGAGACTGAATGTCAGCTTTGTTTACATCTGACGGAAATATGTTAACGTTGTCTATGAGCTCTGTAACGATATCACCTTCAAATGGCTGAGGACTTCGTACGCTGCTGTCCCAATAGCAGTAAAGAACTCCGTCTCCGGTAATTGCGGCATCATTAAGCATTTTGAGCATCTTTCGATCCATTCCGTCCTTTTTCCAACGGAAAGCTGTGTTCTGCGTAAGAACATCAACGCCTTTTTTGATCAGTGCCGCCTCTTTTACGTCGGTAACAAAGGGCAGATTTTCGTCGGTAAAGCTGAGAGATATATTTGCCGACGCGACCGAGCAGACCAAATAGTTCATAATTCTGTAAACTATATTGAATACCGGTCGTGGCAGGTCTTTACCTTCGCCGTACTGCCATTGCTCACCTCGGTAAAATCGCTCGTTCCGGCGTACCGTTTCGTAAAGACCTATGCGCCGTTTATATTCCTTGCCCGATTCATACTGCTGCCACGCCTTATTTGTATCGTATTTGTTTGAATTGTTCATAAATATTCCTTTCTGCAGAGTATTTTATTTTGCCTCTATTTCAAGACCGTGAATGGTTTGATGACCCTTGTAGAAGGTCTTTAGCTCGAAAGAGAAGCTTTTCATCCGATGAGAGTGCACTCGATTTTTCTGTATTGAATGACCGTTCGATCTGCTAATGCCGATGGATATTACCTCATTTCTGTCACTTGTTATTTTTATCACATCGCCTGCCGCTTCAATATCTCCGCGGAGGGTAAGGGAGGTAAGTTTTTTGTATGAGGGATCACCGAGATCGAATGTGCCGCTTGTAAATGTTGCAGTGATCCCGGCACCGAAGTATCCGTCCAAATCATACAGATCCTCAAGCGCTTCATCCGAAAAAACATATATGGTATTTGAACTTACGAATCCCACATTACCGTCTGCATCAAACATAAAAACCGGATAGATGTTTGTAAATCTGCTCCAAGCATTTTTTCCAATATTGTATATCCATGCATTTGATCCTTGGTTCGAATTGCAAAGCCAGAGTTCTCCGCGCCGCTTGTCAAAGTACAGCATACTTTTTTCATAGAAATTTTCCGAGAGCATATCGGCGATGGGTTCTGATATGCTGTATGCATTACAATCGCTGAGCTCATCAGTGTCTGACGTCCATCGGTATATTGCGTGTCGACCGATGCTTATGGGGGTGTTATTTGCGACGGTAGCTCCGTTATTAAATGCACATCCTATTCCGGAATTTATACGCATAACGGGGAACTCCTCAAGTCCGCATGCTTCACTGTCCGCCATCCATGTGTCGCCATCTGTGAATATAAGTAATCGGTCGTAATGCCTGAGAACAGCTGTTATTTTGTATCTTCCGTCGCCGACCGCGAATTCATGCCCCTCACGGAAGTACAAATGCCCGCTGTTCGGATAACGTTTTTCTGACTCTTCCAAGGATGCACGGCTTACGTATGAGGTAGTAAACATGGTGTTTGCAAGGGTTCCGTTCCATACAAAAAGTCTACTGTTGTTTATACCGCCAAATACAGTTGCCGAGGTGGTTGATGCAAGCGCGGATTGTATTGTCGTATCACCGTCCGTAAAGGTCAGATTAACTTCAATGCTGTCTCCGCTTACCAAACCTTTAACGCTTATAAGATTATTTGTCGTGTCAACGGTGTAGTATGAGGCGGAGAGAAGATTTCCGTTTTTGTATACCGCATCAACGCTTGATACCTTATACATCGTCGGTAGGTAGGATGTTACATCGGCTCCGGCTTTGTAGGTTATTCGTGCGTGCCTGTTGAGAATATTCAGGGGCTCGTATATTTCTCCCGGACGCGCGCCTGTCGGCCAATCCTTTCCCAAAAGCGGGACATATCCTGTTTGTATGAGGACGTAATTGTCATATATGCGGTAGATATTCTGGCTGTCCGTAAGATACAGCGCATCGCGGAAATAAAAGAATTGAGCCGGACCGGAAGAGGTTGATATTGTGGCACATTTTGATGATGTGCCTGTGTTCAGGTTGACATTAAATATCTTATTATCCTCAAGTGTGTAGCATACGAAGTTGCCGTTTACCAGACCGCTCCATATGGCTCGGACGATACCGCCGGCGAAATATACAGCCTTGAATCCCGAGCGTTTTTTAAGCGATCCGTCCGGCATTATCCTGAAATTCACGATATCGCTCATACTCGCGCTGCCGTCATGGGTCTTACGTCTGTCGATGCCGCCAAAGCCATTGTAGGTGAGTTTTAGTGATTTTTTAGAACTGCTTTTATGTGCCATAGCAGATCTCTCCTTTCTGAAAATTTACTTAGGTGCGGTGCATTCAGCTGCATATACCGTGCGTTGATTATCTTAGTATGCAAAGGCTAAACGCAGCAGCTCATTCTCGCTCCCAAACTGTATTAAAAGCGCAACGGGGCAAAACGGATGGATTTTGAAAATTTTCAACCGTCAATCAAAAAAGGAGCGAGATTTTTTGAAAGTAAAATCGCGAAGGAGATCAAGGTCACGATCTCTCACCCCTTGCATGAGAGGCTGAGCTCTGCTCATTACCGCATATCTCAACGCCTCGGGTGCATGAGTTATCCTGTGCGGATGGTCGGATGCATCCTCGGTGCGTTCCGTGTCGCAAAGCAGGGCCGGCAAGCATTCGATAAGCTCCTTACAGTCTGAGGATATTCTTATGAACGGATGACCCTCTGACGCTGCGAGATATTCCCTGAGTACGCGCCATCCCTGGATCCTTCGATCGTCTGCAGCACGCATCGGAGGAATTTCGGAAGACGCACTCTGCATTATCTCGAATCCGCTCATTCCGCTGTCCTGGCGTCTGTTCCAAAGGTCGGGCGAACAAACCGCAAACTCGGTGTTTTCACCCTTTGCAAGCTCCGCTACCCGATGCGCAGCCTGCGAAAGAGTGAGCCCCGACTCGCAGTATTCGCGTATTACCCATAGATTTTTACTCTCGTCAACGCCGACGAGCAGGACCGCCAGCATATCGAAGCCGTAATCAAGAGCGATAAATTTGTTGAGTACCCTCGGAATGAGCACAGGAGAGCATACATGCCGCGAACTGTCAAATTCGGGAAAGAATTGCCCCTCGAAAACATCCCAGCGTCCGTATAGCCACGCGTCACGAAGACGTGGCGGAAGCGATTCAAGCGAGCGAACATATTCGGGATCGGCATTTGTGAGATTCGGATTGTCGTATACGAGGGCAGGGATGAATTTGTATTCCTTGGGGTCCTCGCCGTTTCGAAAATCTCGGTCCACGAACAGACGCTTTACCCAACTGTGACCGATTCCTCCGGGGTTACACGTCAGATACATACGTCTCGGAAAATGATTTGAGCCACGCAGACAGGCCTTAAGTATGGAAAATCTGAATTCGCTCAGTTGCGTTGCCTCGTCGATGGCTATAACGTCATATTCCTGACCCTGATATCTGAGTGCATCACGGTCGACGGCACAGTATCCGAGTGATATTCTGCTTCCATTGGGAAAGAGAATGGCTTTTTCGGATTCACTGTAGCTTATTATTCCGTCGTACTCTCGCAAAAACGGAATAACGTGATTTGTTTTAAGCTCGGGAAGGGTTCTTCTTACAAGCAGACAGGATAGCCCTGCGTAGCGAAGACACATTCCAACGAGCTTTCGGCGAAGCGCCCAGGATTTTCCGCCGCCTCTCGCACCTCCGTACGCGGTAAAACGTGCACGCGAATCAAAAAATTCCTTTTGCCTTGGTGTAGGCACTCCGGGTATGCTTATCCTGTTCTTCTCGCTCATTTACCCGCCGTCCTCCATGATATCGTGCTCAAAGCATATTTCAAGCTGAGTAGATGCTCCTGTGTTTTTTGACGGTGTATCATAGCCCAATCGCTTTTTGAGATATGCCGATAAAAGAGTGGCTGAAAGTCCCGAATTCAACGCTTCATCCTCGAGAACGGTGAGTATTCTTCCGTATTCTGACGGGTGCTCATTTGCCATATTTTCCAGATCCTGCGTCCCTACTCCAAGGTATCGGCAAAACCCCGCGAGATTCGGAAAGCAGAATTTTGAGGATTGCTTTTTTGCATCCGACTTTTTGGAAGTCTCGGCGCCGTTATCCGGAATCGTCGAGCAGGATTCTATATAGCTTTGCAGAGCTTGTTCAAGTTGCCCGTTTTTGTAAAGCTCGGATAGTGAGCCTTCCTCGGAATTCATTGGTATCTCCTTTCTCCCCGTTGCGCAAGATGATTTTACCGCAACAGATGGTGTCAAAAAGTCTCCCTGAGTCTCACTCAGTCTCAAAAAATGAGATTTTTGAAAAAAAAACAAAAAATGGACAGAGAAATCAAAATTTCTCTGTCCGCAGACTTTATTTATATGTATTAAATCAAAATTTCTTTAAGGCTTTATCTGCCAACTCGATATGTTGTATTTTTTTACAATGTCTATGTAGGATTGCCGGGTCTGTGAATCATCAGAAGATGGAAGCAGCACGCGCATCTTATAGTAGATAAGCGGCATCTGCATTTGCGATATCTTTGCCTCAACATATGCGGCAATATCTTCATCATCCTTGAAATCGGTCGTGTCGAGCGTGAGGTAATTGAAGCTCTTTGCAAGCTTTGCAATCAGCACCTCAGATGTGCCTGATATGATCACATCACCGGGAATGACACATCCTATTGTCGCATTCGGTTCTATCTCGTGAATGAGTCCTGCGAGAGTGCAGAGCTTTTCTACGCTATCCTCGTTTGCCGAGCGTGCAACCAGCAGACAGTCCTGCGCGCCTGCGCGTATAGCCTCTACGGCAACAGAGCACCAGCTTGTGAGGTAAACATCGCGCAAGAGATCGTTCTCTTCGGAAAACGACGGAACGTAGAGCAGGGCACTTATATAAAGATCGCGTGATTCAATTTTTGATATGGAGTTTGAGAGCGATGATGCGTCCGAGGCATAGCCGAGGTAGGTGAGCGTGGAAGAAAGCTCGGAGCGATATAGAAGAGTGCCGTCGGATGAATTCAGTGCAATACATACCGCGCTCGCGTCCTCCGGAACAGCCGCGAGCCTGTCAGAAAAGACCGAGCCGTCGGAGAGAAGCGGAAGAGCATATGCTGCTATAGGAATCGAAGCGGCAATCGTATCGGTGCTTGCATCGGTTTGAGCGGGGGCTTTGTTACCCACGCCCGATGCAGTGTCCGAGGTCTTGCTGTGAAGAGCGGTTCCCACTATCAAAAAAAGTATGAAAAGCACAACGAGCGCAAGGGAAGAGAGAACAGCTATAAACTTGATCCTTTTTTTTCTGTATATGCTTTTCCTGTATTGCATATGCCTTGCGCGGTTGTTCATTGTTTAACCTTTGGAATCCTTTCGTGCAGATTTGAGCTTTTGGTGGAAGCGTTTGGTTTTTGACCGATTGATAAGTATAACGGCTGCTATGAGAAGGACGCAGGATGCGACAGACGCGGAAACTACGATTATCATCTGATAATCTATACCGTTTTTTGCCGGTTCAAGGTCGGATATGTCGAGTGACTTTGCAAAATCATTGGGAGTGAAGGAAAGAGTTTTCTCTATTTCTTCCTTTTTGTCGTTTATAATGGCATCTGCCAATGACTCGGAAAGAGTAGAGAGATTGTTTCTGATTTCTTCCCTGCTTGCAGCATCGGTCGTTGAGAGCCGTTCTATCAGATAGAAACAGGGGACGATTTTGCCCTCGTGATTTTCAGCCTTTGATTCTACGATGACGTGATCTCCGACTTTAAGGCTAAATGCGGCGTTCTCATACTTTTCGTCCATGACACCGCGGGGAAAATAGTATCCGTAGGCATCCGAGAGATAGTCAGTATTGACGTCCTCGTTATACTCACTGCCCTTGAGCTTGTACATGGACGTACCGCTCTCAAGCAGATCACACGCTTTCTCGATTTTGGAAAGCTTTGCCTCTCGCTCACTTTCGTCGTTTATAAACACGGCGATATGCCACGTGTGTACGAAATTTTCCTGTATGTAGGGAATGAGGATCTCCTCTGAAGTAGGAATTGTGCCGTTTTCCCTGTACTTTGTGGCAAGCTGACCGTAAAGTATATTTATGCCTGTTACAAACCTGACGTAGTGGTCGGTAAGTCCGACCTCTTTCTGACTTTCAAAATAATCGTGCCTGCTGCCGTCGTATTCCGACTCTATATCTTTTTCAATTGAGGACTTGACGTCATCGCTCAAAGCCTTTTCGTCGTACAAAATGCCTTCCTGTTTGCAAAGCTCAAGAATGGCGTAGTTTTCGGTTATGTTTTCATTGACGGAATCCCAGATTGCGGCATCAAGTTCTGCATCATCGCTGTATTGAGACTTAAGTCCATCTGCATAATTCCGCGCAAGAAAATAAAGTTCCTCGTACAGAACTGTATATTCTCCCACGGTACCCACCTCTGTTTTTGCAAGCTTAGTTTGCGAAAGCGGGCGTGCTTTGCAGGAAGAAAGAGAGAATACAAGTATCAGCGATATGAGAATAAGAGCAATGGATCTGTTGATCCGCCTTTGTTTTTTGATCATTATCTGAACCTCGTCTACGGTACGAATAAATTATTATTTAAATTATACATCAATTTTATGACGATATTATGAATAAAACGAACAAAAATCAACTTTTGACGTATAAGAGCGTGTGAGGAAATAAAAAATTGCTTCAAAAGTAAAAAAAATCAAAAAAACTATTCCATTTGAGAAATAAATGTGATATAATTAGGTGAATGGAGTTGAATATCTTAATGTTATGACGGAGGAGCCATGCAGTCAAAATACAATATTCCGCTCAGCGACGTAATTTCGGAGTTCGCACTTGAAGAAATATATATGCCTTGTGACTCTCATGACATAAAGGTAAGCAGTCCCGAGGTGAGCCGTCCCGGACTTGCACTCAGCGGTTTTATCGACGTTTTTGAACCGTTTCGTATACAGATAATCGGAAAGGCGGAGCATAAATATCTTTCCGGACTTTCAAAATCCCAAAGATCCATACGCTTGAATGCCTTTTTTAAGCTTAAGCCTGTGGCTGTAGTTATTACTACGGGGCTGTTGATATACGATGAAATGCTCGGCGCTGCCAAGACGGAGGGGATTCCGTTGCTTCGTACAAACGACAGAACAAGTCCGTTTATGGCGGCACTTATCGCTTCGCTCAACACCAGCCTTGCTCCTCGTATTACAAGGCACGGAGTTCTCGTAGAGGTATACGGAGAGGGTATGCTTATACTCGGAGACAGCGGTATAGGTAAGAGTGAGACAGCCATTGAGCTTGTAAAGCGAGGACACAGACTTATCGCGGACGACGCGGTTGAGATAAAAAGAGTATCCAATAAAACACTCGTCGGCACGGCACCCGACCTAATACGCTACTATATAGAGTTGAGAGGAATAGGAATAGTTGATGTCAGAAGGCTTTTCGGTATGGGAGCGGTAAAAGCTTCAGAACGCATAGATCTTGTCATCAAGCTTGAAAGCTGGGCACCGGATAAGATCTACGACCGATTCGGACTTGACGAGGAGGTCGAGAATATTTTGGGAATAGGCGTTCCCGCCATAACTATTCCCGTACATCACGGACGTAACCTTGCGGTAGTTCTTGAGATCGCCGCAATGAATAACCGTCAGAAAAAAATGGGCTACAACACAGCCGAGGAGTTCAATCAGCGGTTGATGGAGCAAATAGAATCGGAGGAATGAAAAAATGAAATTAAGCGTATTGATCAATTTGTACGGCAACAAGACACTTGACGAAACACTTAAGATAATGTCCGAGCAGGGCATTAAGACCGTAGAGGTCGGAGCGGGCGGATATCCCGGAAAGGCACATTGCGATCCCGCGGCTCTTCTTGCTGATGATGCAAAGCTTGAGGAGTTCAAGGATACATTCAAAAAGTACGATATTACCATCTGTGCTCTTGCAGCACACGGTAACCCCCTGCATCCCGACAAGGCTATAGCAGAGGCGTATGACAAGGATTTCAAGAACGCGGTGCTTCTCGCCGAAAAGCTCGGCGTAGATACCGTTATCACTTTCTCGGGTTGCCCCGGTGACTGCGAGCAGTCCAAGTATCCCAACTGGGTAACCTGCTCATGGCCTGACGACTATCTCAAGATACTTGATTGGCAGTGGAATGAGAAGGTAATTCCTTACTGGAAGGAGACAGGCGCATTCGCCAAGGCTCACAAGGTAGACCACATAGCATTTGAGATGCACCCGGGCTTCTGCGTATATAACCCCGCAACTTTGCTCCGCCTTCGTGAAGCAGTAGGCGACGTTATCGGCGCAAATTTCGACCCCTCTCACCTTATCTGGCAGGGCATGGATCCGGTTGCTGCGATCCGCGAGCTGAAGGGAGCTATTTACCACGTTCACGCAAAGGATACAAAGATAGACAAGTACAACACCGCAAAGAACGGTGTGCTTGACGTTAAGCACTACGGCGACGAGCTCGGACGCTCTTGGGTATTCCGTACCGTCGGATACGGTAACAACGAGTCTTATTGGAGAGATCTCGTTTCCAATCTCCGTCTTTGCGGATATGACAGAGTCCTTTCCATCGAGCATGAGGACAGCGTAATGTCTATCGACGAGGGACTTCGCAAGGCAGTAAACTTCCTTAAGGACATCATCATCGAGGAAGAGAAGCCCACTACGATGAGCTGGGCGTAAGATATACGTGATTTTATAAGACCGCAGCCGTTAACTGCGGTCTTATTTGAAAATTTATGTTACTGGCAGTTTCAAAATTATTTGCGGCAACATCACGACAGAGCTTTAATAATTTTGTGGAGGAAAAATGAAAAGAACTATTATTGCGGTAATTTCGACTGTATTGACCTGCAGTATGCTATTTGCGGTTATCATCCCCGCAAGTGCTCAGGTAGAGAACCCCTACGGCGTTGAAAGCGTAGGCTGCATTACCGGCATCGAAATGGAAGATTCGACCACGCTTTTGGGCGGAGTAGAGCAATTCACGGCAATAGTCACATCTCACATTCAGGGACTTGACGAGCGTGCCGCAATACCCTACAGAACCTACGGCGCAATAGGAAATGAGAACACCAAGATGTTTGTTTATTCGGTGGGCTCTGAAGACGGACTTGATTTTGCAAGAGCTACGACAAAAGAGATAGTTGAACGCTTCGAGGCTGAAAATCCCGAATGGGATGCAGTCATTGCCATAAACGGAGACTTTTTTGACATCGAAACTGCCAAGACGGAGTCTATGGGTGAACCCGAGTTCCCCATGATACAGATGGGAGACTGTTATAAGACCAATATCCTTTCGGGCTCAGGCGGCAGAGGTATCGTCGGTACTACGAGCGACGGTAAAATGGTATATTACACCGTCGGAAGCAAGTACAGAGAGAACGGATACGGCACACAGATGACGCTCAGTACCACCTATCAACTTCAGATACTCGGTGAGCACCGAACCAATGCGATAGCCTCATACCCCGCATACGCCGACTACAACGCACGGAACAACCGGGTAACCTTCCTCACTTCCGACTCCAGGTCGAGAAGCTTTGAAGGAGCTACGGTCTATGTCGTTAAATGCGATACGTATCGCAGAGCACACATCGGAATTAACGGCGAGGAGCTCGGAACTACGGGATATTTCATCGAAGGTGAGATAGTCGAGCTCCGCGAGGGTCGGGAAGTCGAAAGAGTACCCGAGGGATACGCATATTTTGCTGTAAAAGAGCCCGAAGTGTTTGAACTATTGGAGATCGGAGCATATATTAAATGTCAAAAGGTACTCACGGGAGAGTGGGCAGACGTTGAAAACGCCATCGGATTCAAACAACAGATACTGGCAGACGGCAATCTTTTGCTTAAGAACTGTTACGGCAAATACAATCCGAACGGCGATCCGGAGACTAAGGAGTGGACGAGCGATATCTACGACTACCCTTACTGTTGGAAGGACAGAACTGCTATAGGCTTTAAGGAGGATGGAACTCCCGTACTCTTGGTGCTGAAGAAATCGCTTGATACGGATGCCTATAAGAATTTGGGCGCATCCTATTACGAGATCGCCGAGCAACTCAAGGCACTCGGATGCGTAGACGGCTTTTTGCTTGACGGTGGCGGATCCTCGACATTTGTTGTAAGGAACGAAGACGGAACCTTTTCCAACGCATACGTCGGAGAGGGAAACGGACGTGCTGTTGCAAACGCCGTTATTCTTGCGGTCCGCGACGAAAGCGTTCCGCTCCCCGAGCTTGACGAAGAGGTAGAGGTCGTGCTTCCCACCGAAGCTCCTACCGAGAAAAAAACCAATGCGGCAACAAGCGCTACCGAAGCTACCGAGAGTGATACGCTTGCTTCCACCGATGCACCCGCCGCTAATAGCGGAGGTTGCGCCTCGAACCTCGTAATGCCGCTCCTTCCAATGCTTGCAGGCGGATCGGCGTTGGCTATATCGATCAAGAAGCGGAAAAGAAGATAATTAAAGTCTTAACTAAAGAGCAGAGACGTGACCGAAAGGTCAGAGTCTCTGCTCTTTAGTATTATTGTTAATCGAAAACCACCAGCAGTGCTGGTGGTTCCAAAAAGCTTTAGCTATG
>CAYQEY010000017.1:0-30160 GCA_964416635.1 uncultured Lachnospiraceae bacterium
GCGTCCGTTTTCACGTGGCGGAAAGGCAAGCGACGAGCACATCATTCCCGCCCCTATGATAGTTACGATAGCCATAATAAGCTCCTTTCTAAGCAAAAATAAGGAAGAAATGATCTTCCTTATTTTTAATATCTATTAACACAGATCACTGATTGTTTGTGAGCTTTGCGATCTCTTCGGCAAAGTTCTCTTCTCTCTTCTGTATACCTTCACCCTTTTCGAAGCGATAGAAGCCTGTAATCTTGATGCTTCCGCCGAGCTCCTTAGCAGTATTCTGAACATACTTGCCTACAGTGAGATCATCATCCTTGAAATATTCCATATCGAGCAAGCAGTTATTCTCGTAGAACTTGCCGAGCTTACCGATAACCATCTTTTCAAGAATGTTAGCAGGCTTGCCTGCGTTCTTGGGATCGTTTGCCATCTGAGCGAGTATAATACTCTTCTCTTCCTCAATTACCGAAGCAGGAACAGAGTCTCTGTCAAGGTAAGGAGTTGTGAAAGCACCGATCTGAAGAGCGATGTTCTTTGTGAAAGCAGTGAACTCTTCCTTAGCGGCAACTGCCTCGTCAGCCTCAAAGCTTACAACAACACCGATGCTGCCGGCGCCGTGGATATACGTGCTCGTAATACCCTCAGCGATAGCAAAACGGCGAATGCTGAGCTTCTCACCGATAACGAATATCATCTCCTTGAGCTTAGCATCAACGGTAACGTCGCCGCCTGCATAGGTGGAAGCAAGAAGTGCGTCAACATCAGCGGGCTTGTTTGCGATGATGGTCTTAAGAATATTCTTTACAAACTCCTGGAAGGATGCATTCTTGGCAACGAAGTCTGTTTCGGAGTTGACTTCAACGATAGCGGTTATGCCGTTCTCGGTCATTACGTCAACGATACCGTCAGCCGCAATTCTCGTAGCGGTCTTAGCTTCTGCCTTGAGCTCGCCTCTTTTACGGAGGATCTTTATTGCTTCTTCTGCGTCGCCGTTAGCCTCAACGAGAGCCTTCTTGCACTCCATCATACCGATACCGGTCTTAGCGCGGAGAGCGGCAACGTCTTTTGCTGTGATGTTTGCCATTATTTTATGATTCCTTTCGTATATTTAGGTATTTGCGTCGAATTACTCAGCGTCAGCCTCTTCTGCCTCGGTCTCCTCAGCGGGAGTCTCGGGAGCGAGCTGCTCACCCTGCTTACCCTCGATGACAGCATCGGCAAGTACCGAAGAGATAAGCTTGATAGCGCGGATAGCGTCATCGTTACCGGGAATTACATAGTCGGCATCGTCGGGGTCGCAGTTCGTATCAACGATAGCAACTACCGGGATACCGAGCTTCTTAGCCTCAAGAACTGCGTTTCTTTCCTTCTTGGGGTCTACTATGAAGATAGCAGAGGGAAGCTGATCCATAGTCTTGATACCGCCGTAGTTCTTCTCAAGGTCGAAGATCTCCTTCTGCTTTGCAGCAACTTCCTTCTTGGGAAGAAGATCAAATGTACCGTCCTCCTGCATCTTCTCAAGTGCGTTGAGTCTGCCGATGGATCTCTTGATGGTCTTGAAGTTCGTCATCATACCGCCGGGCCAACGAACGTTTACGTAATACATACCGCAACGTGTAGCCTCTTCTTTGATAGCGTCGGCAGCCTGCTTCTTCGTTCCTACGAAAAGAACGTTTCCGCCTTCTGCAGAGATATCGCGTACAAAATTGTATGCCTCGTCAAACTTCTTAACGGTCTTCTGCAGGTCAATAATGTGAATACCGTTTCTCTCTGTGAAGATGTACTCCTGCATTTTGGGGTTCCATCTTCTTGTGTGGTGTCCGAAATGAACACCTGCTTCAAGCAACTGCTTAATGGAAATAACAGACATTTTATGTCCTCCTTCGGTTTTTCCACCACGTTTCCCTCGGCGATTTATCGCTTGTGCGCCTCACAAAGCGACACCGAACCGCCGCCACGGAACGTGTGTGTATTATTTATTTTTACGCTCGGAACATACCGATACGCAAATTACAGTTGATTATATCATACTTGTTATCTTTTTTCAAGAACAAATGTACAATTTAACAAATTGTTTACATTTTGCTCCGGTATTTTTGCACATTCTCCTTTTTCCCCATCTTTGCTTTCGGAAAGGTAATAACAAAATAGCTGACGATAAAAGCTATTGATGGAACAAAAGAAAGAATAAAATATATTGTCGGGTTTTTCAGCAATCCGAAAAGTCTGCCGACAGGTGTCAAAAAGCACAGAAGAAGGAGCAGCGCCGTACAGGAAAGCTCAACAATGAATATTTTATTTGTGAATATCCTCTTGAGGATAACCCCGTTCAAAATACCACCGGCGTATACGCAAACGAGCAAACAAAATTGCAAGAGCGCGAGTGACATAAAGGTAAACTCCGCTTTGTAGAGGTAATTGTCAAAGATATTTATAAGCGAAATAAGATTCGGCAATATCAAGCAAAGCACTGAGCCGATAAGGGCAGGAAAAGTAAGTTGCAAATTATTCTTAACTATCCCGACGAAATTAAATTTCATAAGCTCGGTATCTGATGTCTTTCGCTGAAGATTACCTTTGCGCATATCAGATGCAAATATCATCAACGCGGCAAGATCAGGCAAAAATCCGAGCAAAAGAACCTGCCTTGCATCCGCTGCGGTCTGTCCGAAGAGCATTGGTAACGCAATGGCCACGATACGCATTATTTGAGCAAGCACGAAATATCTCATAAAGTTCGAAAGATTTCTGTATGCCACACGGCAGTATGTCATTGCGTTAGCCAGAGGCTCAAGTCCTCCTTTTGAGTTTTTTGGGCGCATAAGCAGTATGTCCGCTTCGGATTTGACGGTCTGCGTGCAAGACGCACTGCTCTGCTCTCCCGGAACCTCGAGCGAACGTATCTCCTCTTCAAGATGTCCGAAAACACCGGTCCGCACGGGTGCGCAGGAAATGAAAACATCGGCACTTTCTGCGGCTTCCTCAGCATAATCGGTAAAGCCGAGCACAGCAAGCCCATTACCCTGTGCCTTCACGTATCTTGCAAGCAACGCTATATCCTTTTCGCCGAATCCGCAATACTCATCATAACTGCCGAAGTCATAGGTTATATCCCTGCCCTGCCGTCTCATATCACTTGCGTACACGCGATTTCCCTGACGTAAAATATCGGGAATCTCGGGGACGTTTCTGCGCCCGATGCAATTTGAAAATGATACGATATTCATTCCGCTTCTTCTGAGTGATGATATTGCCTTTGCCAATGCAAGATCAGCACCTTCGTGAAATATCATCATACCCACGAAACATCTTCCGTTGCCTGTATCGACAGAAAATATAACAGGCATTCTTCCCATGGAAATATATTTTGCAAAAGAGGTTTTAAGAGAGTCACGCCCGTCCTTTGAGAGAGTCTTTTGAACACCTGCGACCATAATATAGACACATTCGTCAAAAGAAGCATCTGACATTGAAACGCTCATCTCATATTTAACTCCCTTATCCGAATAAATTACAACATCTCTCGCCTCACGGTCAATTCCGGGAAGATATGAATTTATGTTACACCGTATTTTTAAAGCCTCTGTATCTACGGTAGATTTTTTCAAAAATTCGGATATGCCTATGTCAATATCTGAGTTTCCCCTCACCCCTACAGAAGGAGCAGAAGAGCGTGCTCTCGAATAAACGGCTATAAGCTCGCTGAGCGCAGCGGCGGTCTGACCGAGGTGTTTGAGATTATCGGTCTCTCCATCAGCAGTCATCAAAGTGTCAAAGTGAAGTATTCCATCCGTTGCGATACTTCCGTCCAAAAGGAACAGATAGTCAACATCAACAAGCTTATCAAGTGTATCAACAGAGCGAACGATACAAGGATTTTCCGATATTGCAAGCCGCCTGATGAACCGAACATAAAAGGTTATAAACAGGTTATCGCTGCGCATAAGCATCGCCGAAGCACCGATCGAAAGAGCCAGAAGCACAGCTTCCGAGAGCAATACGTTTCCACCCGGAAAATTCCCGAAAATAACGCTGAAAATGCAGAACGGAAGTGTGAGCACGAGCATTATCATGGACATTTTTGAACATTCCTTTTTCAGGTGCGCCAATCCCCGAGGCAGCTCCCTTGAGGGCAACTCGGTAATTCCTCCTGTCATGGCTCCGAGATATGTATGCTGCCCCAAAGCCGTAACTATTGCTCTGCCGCTTCCGCTCTCCACAATAGAGCCTGCGTGCACCATATTGACCATATTCTCCGCATAGAGCTCGTCCTCGCGGATGGCACCGCCCGCATATTTTTCAAGCAATTTTTCAGTCTTTTTATCGACTTTCATACGAACGGTAAGCGCGTCCGAATACACAAGTCTTGCGTCGCATCCGAGAATATCGCCCTTTTCAAGAATTATTACGTCGCCCTCTGCAAGATCGCGATAATCCACGATATAAAGCTTTCCTCCGCGTATTACTCTTGCAGTGGGGGAGAAAAAGTCGGACATCGATTCGACCGTGCGTCTGTCGCGGTAATATATAAAAAATGACAAAGCAATGTTAATGATAATAACGGTCAATATTGCGCTTCCGATAACAACATCGCCTTCAAAGAACAGCGAAAAAATTGCCAGCAGAGTGAGCAACACGAGAAAGATATCCGAGAAAAGCTCAAGTAACATCTTATCCGCTCTCTTCTTTTTCACTGTAAAGAAAGGGCTATCCTTTTTATGTAAGCTTGCGCGCGAACGAGCCGCCTTGAGAGAAAGTCCCGAGGCGGCGTTGGTTTTCAGTTTTTTCTCGATCTCGTCTACCGACATCAAAAACCATTTTTCGTTCATATTTTATACACACTCAACCGTTAATTTATTTTCTTCCTTTGAAAGATCAAGGCTTGCGCCCACGATTTTTCTCGAATAATCGGCTATAATTTTTTCAGCCAACAGATCCTCAACATTGGAACGAATATATCTGCGCATATTACGAGCGCCGAATTTACGGGAATAAGAATTTTTGGCTATATAAGCTACCGCATCATCAGAATAAACGAACTTTATTCCCTTTTCAACCAAAGCGATCTTAAGCTCGTCAAGCATAATTCGGGCAATACTTTCGAAATCATGCTCATCAAGAGATCGGAAGGTTATTATTTCGTCTACTCTGTTGATAAACTCGGGACGCAAAAATGACGACAACGCCTTCATGGTCTTATTTTCGGCAAGTGAGCTGTCTTCGGAGAAAAATCCCACTGTAGCTCCGGAATTATCGGAGCCTGCGTTAGTAGTCATAACTATTACCGTGTTTTCAAAGTTGACGGTCTTTCCTCTTGCGTCGGTTATTCTTCCGTCGTCAAGTATCTGCAAAAGTATATTCAATACGTCCGGGTGCGCTTTTTCTATTTCGTCGAAAAGGACGACAGAATAAGGCCTTCGGCGTATTTTTTCGGTGAGCTGTCCTGCCTCGTCGTAACCTACGTATCCGGGAGGTGCTCCTATAATACGGGATACCGAATGTTTTTCCATAAATTCAGACATATCGAGTCTTATGAGCGTTTCAGGTGAATGGAAGAGGTCTGCGGCAAGCGTTTTTACAAGCTCTGTCTTTCCAACACCCGTGGGACCCGCGAAGATAAATGACACGGGCTTGCGCTTATAAGATATTCCGGCGCGGTTACGCTTGATCGCCTTTGCAACCGCAAGCACTGCCTCATCCTGACCGACGATCTTCTTTTTGAGTCTTTCGGCAAGCTTATCTATCTGCTCAAATTCATTTTCGCTTATGTCTGTTGCCGGAATACCGGTCCAGACTTCAATGACCTCTGCAATATCAGCCTCAGACAGCTCTACACTCTCACATGACGGCTCTATCTCACGCAGGTGCTCAGAGAGCTGTATTTCCTTTGATTTTATCTGTGCTATATCCTCATAGCAACGCTGTGCAGATCTTTCATCCGAAGGTGTTTCCGCTTCAAGGCTTTCTCTCTGCTCACGCAGTGAAAGAAGATCCTCGCGGATCTGCTGTGCCTCGTTGAGTACCGAGCTGTTTAACGAAAGATGAGAGGCCGCCTCGTCAAGAAGGTCAATTGCCTTATCGGGTAAATACCTGTCGGTAATATATCTTTCCGAAAGAGTTACCGCTCTGGTAACGACGTGATCGGGAATTTTTATTGAGTGGAACTCCTCATAATAATGCTTTATTCCTGCGAGCATTTCCACACTTTCCTCGATAGACGGCTCCGCAACGGTTATGGGCTGGAAGCGGCGCTCAAGCGCGGTGTCCTTTTCGATATATTTACGGTACTCGTTAAGAGTAGTCGCTCCTATTATGCGCACCTCTCCGCGCGAAAGTGCGGGCTTTAAAATATTAGCCGCATTTACGCTTCCTTCGGAATCTCCTATGCCGACGATGTTATGCACCTCGTCGATAACGAGAATCACGTTGCCGGCTTCCTTGACCTCGTTAAGAAGTCCTATCATTCTCGACTCAAACTGTCCTCTGAACTGTGTACCTGCGACAAGCGAGGTCATATCAACGAGATATATCTGCTTGCCGCGAAGCTTGAACGGAACGTCATTATCCGCAATCTTCTGTGCAAGAGCTTCGGCAATGGCAGTCTTACCTACACCGGGCTCTCCTATAAGGCAGGGGTTATTTTTCTGCCTTCTGCAAAGTATTTGTATGACTCTTGCAAGTTCCTTTTCTCTGCCGACTATTCTGTCAAGCTTTCCGTCCGCCGCTCTTCTTGTGAGATTGCGGCAATAGGTATCGAGAAATTTATATTTTTTGGGTTTATCTCCCTTATTATCCTTCGTCTTTTTCTTCTGATTCTGTAGATCGGGATCTCTCTGCATGGGGATTCCCGCATTTTCAAAAAGCTGAGGCATATCTATGGCGGGCGCTCCGCCGTCCTCAAGATCGTCATTTTCGCTGGGGATAAGACCGTTTTCGGCAAATTCCTCCAAGCCGCTCTGCATTGCCTCAAGCTGTTCGGGGGAAAGCCCCATCTGCTTGGTTATATCTCCGAGCATATTGTCTATCGGTAAACCAAGCTCCTTTGCACATTTCATGCAAAGTCCCTCGTTAACCTTATTGCCGTTTTCAAGCTTGGTTACGAAAACCACCGCAATCCGCTTGTGGCATTTTGAACACATTACCATAATGAATTAACCGATTCCTTTCGGGATTATTTAATAACTTTTCTGATAGTACCCTTCTCAATTCCCTGCTTTTTGAGCTTGGAATAATGCTTAATATATCCTGCGAATGCAAGAATGGCGAAGGAGGCCACTATGCCAAACATAAAAATACTTACAATGGGATTTTGTTTTAAAAAATCTTCAAATACTACGCACAGGAATATGGCAAGGTAAAAAAGACATACTGCCGTTTTTCCGTACCATTTACTGACGACCACAACGCTTCTGCGCTTTATGACAAGCAAGCCTATTATAAGCGTTGCCAATTCCTTTCCCAAAAATACAAGCACGAACCAAAGCGGAACGTATCTTTTGATGCAAAGACACACAAGTGCCGTACATTGCATGAATTTATCGGCAAACGGGTCTAAAATTTTGCCGAGATTTGTTATCCAATTGTACCTTCTTGCAAGATATCCGTCAACTATGTCGGTAGCTCCCGCTACCAAAAATATTACGAGTGCCCAAATAGGCGAATCAAGCAGAAAGAAAACGAATACGAACACAAATACAAGAATGATTCGTATTATGGATAGAAGATTTGGAATGTTTTTAAGCTTCATAGAATATTTTCCGTCCTTGAATCAAAAGTTATAAAAGATTTTAAATAAAATTTTATTTTTACCGTTTTCCATTGAAAACGAGATATTCTGCCCAAGCGTCTGTACATACCATGGCAGTATCCTTACTGTACACAAGCATTTTTCCGCTCTCAGACGGCAAAAACTCACTCTTTCCGTCTTTAACGCCGATTCTGATAACGCCATCGGCTGTCTTCAAGAAAAGATATCCCTCCTCAAGGATTATTGACGAAATATTTTCCTCAATGGGACTATTATATACCAATTCTCCCTTGTTGTCAAATGAAATTACGTTTTTTTGCGATTGAGACGCCGTAACTATAGAAACGCCCTGCGAGCTTATATTAAAGGCTCTTATGTTGGAACCGTAAAATGTATGTTTTTCTATTTGTTCGTAGTTTTTATTATAAATTCTTACAGATTGATTGGTAAGCAGTGCTATCCGACCGTTGTCCAAAAAGCTGCAGCCGATCGGAAACTCTCCGCTGACTTCTATGGACTTAAGCTTTTGAGCACTCTGCGAGCTTGCAATATTGTACACAGATACAGTAGTAATGCCGTTGCCGTTTCCGGCTTGATAAGAAAGCGTGCAAAAGCGTTCTCCGCCGTCTTCAATTGCCATATCTACAATATATTTACTGTCTGATATATCACCGCGAAACTTTAAATTTTTCCCATAGAGATATATTACCGACTTTCCGTCATTGTTTTTCGTAGCGACCGCAAAGGATCCGTTTGATGCAAAACAAGCGTCGGTTATTGGGCTTTCAAGTCTTTCATTCAGAACCTTTGAAAAAGAATTGTATACCGAAAACGCCGAACCTGAGCTGTCGTAAACGAGCACATATTTATCACAACAAACGATATTCGGAGAATAATATTCTGTATTGCTCTTGAGTGTTCTTCTTCCACCCGCAGTAAATATTGACACTGCCGACGGTGATGCACTGACCAATCCGCCCTTGTAAAGCGCAAAGGTCTGCCTGCTGTCCGAGTCGTATGACAGTATCTGATAATCGGGCACGTCACTGTCATAGGCACTTGAGAAATCCTTCATCAAGTAAAAGAAATTATCAAAGGTTATCTCCTTGTAGTTTGTTATGACCGAAAATGTAAGAAATATTGCAAGCACGAGCCAGATAAGACGTTCTATTACCTTATATACCGCCGATATCGACGCGTAGTACGTGTCTCCGGCTCTGTTAAAGTCTTCGTGCCTGAGGACGTTTTCCTTTTGAGGCTCGGGATTGAAATAGTCCCCTACCTTTTCAAAAAAACTACCATTGTTTTTCTTAGTATCACCACCCGAAGTACCCAAAGAGGCATCGTCGGTGCTCTCGCTTTTGGACTTATTGCTTATTCTCATCTTTTTCAAAGCATTTTTTATATCAAACTTCACCGCCTGCCTCCTTTCCTACCTTATTCGATACTAATAAACCACTCTGTTAAGGTATAATCCGTGCGCGGGCGCGGTACTTCCCGCCGCGGCGCGTTTTTTTGCCTCGATTATCTTGGGAATATCATTTTCCGATACTTTTCCGTATGCCACGTCAATCAGAGTACCCATAAATATTCTCACCATATTGTAAAGAAATCCATCTGCACTTACGGTAAAGCTTATAAGGTCTCCGTCCCGATTGACTTCTGCCGCATATACCTCGCGGACCGTATTGCTGACGGTTGAGTCCGCCGACATAAACGACGCAAAATCCTGCCGTCCCACAAAAAACGACGCTGCCCTCTGCATTTTCAAAAGTCCGTCTTCTTCTATTCGTTTTGGGCAATGCCAAGCGCGCCCTTGTAAAAACGGATCTCTTATCGGAGAGTTCCATACCTTATATACATATTCCTTGTACTTTACGTCATATCTCGGATGAAAGTTCTCGTCTACCGCTTCCGCGCGAGTGACCGAAATATCTTCGGGCAACCAAAAGGTCATAGCCTGAGCTATCCTTCCAATGGGTATCGAAGTATCTATATGGTCTTCATTCTTCTTTGTAACCGTTGCGCAAAATTCATTTGCGTGAACTCCGCTGTCGGTTCGGCTGCACCCAACGATATCGCAATCATATCCGAAAAGATTTTTTGCCGCCTCATTGAGTTTTTGCTGAACCGATACACCGTTTGGCTGGACTTGATAACCGCAATAATTTGTACCTATATACGAGATATGCAACAATATTTTCACGCCGTACCTCACACAGTGTAGCCGATGGCAAGAATATTGAAAAAGATAATCAAAGCTCCGAACAGTATTATTATAAACAACGGCATGACGTCAACAAATCGAAGTCTTCTGACGCTCATTCTCGTGCGTCCGTCTCCACCGTGATAGCATCTGCATTCCATCGCCGTAGCGAGATCGCCCGCACGGTTAAACGCCGAAACAAAAAGCGGTATGAGTACGGGAATAAGCGCTTTGGCTCTCGATATAAGTCCGCCGCTTGAAAAATCCGCACCGCGCGCCTTTTGAGCGGTCATTATCCTGTCGGTCTCCTCGGTAAGCGTCGGAATGAAGCGCAGGGCAATAGTCATCATCATGGCAAAGCTGTGTACCGGAACGTGAAGCTTTTTCAGCGGTGAGAGCAGATCTTCGATAGCATTTGTTAGTGCTATCGGTGTGGTGGTGTAGGTCATAAACATACTCGTTCCTATGATAAGTGTTGATATTCTTATCATTATAAAGAGCGCCGCGTAAAGTCCTTCAAGGTATATTTTTATAAATCCCCACTCAATGAGCAAATGTTCGCCGGAAGTCCAAAAAATATTGAGCACTGCCGTAAACGCAAGTACAAAAAGCACTCCGCGCAATCCACGAAGGACTGTCCTCAGCGGTATCCTGCCCAAGGCGACCAGAGTCAGTGCCGAAAGCAACAGCAGCGCGTAGCTCAATACGTTTTTGCACAAAAAGGAGCAAACTATATACAGAATAGTCAAAATTATCTTGATTCGCGGATCAACCTTGTGAAGCGGCGAATTCGCGGGATAATATTGACCGAATGCAATACTTTTCATCGTTTAATAAAACCAAAAATCCTTTATTTGTAAAGTTCTATGATATTGTTGAAAGCTTCCTCTACAGTATATACAGACGTATCGAGATCCACTCCGCGATCCTTGAGCATAATGGTAAGCTTTGTGATCTGAGGGATATCAAGTCCAACCTCTTCAAGCGTTTTTGAATGTTCAAACACCTCTCGGCAATTGCCCTCCAATACTATCTTGCCGCCTGCCATAACTATGAGTCTGTCGCAATATCTTGCCATATCCTCCATGCTGTGACTTACAATAATCACAGTGTTACCGCTCTTTTTCTGATACTCGGTAATGTTTTGAAAGATAGAATCACGTCCACGCGGGTCAAGCCCCGCCGCAGGCTCGTCGAGTATCAAAAGCTCGGGGCGCATGGCAATTATGCCGGCAATGGCCGCTCGTCGTTTCTGTCCTCCTGAGAGATCGAAAGGCGACTTGTGCAAAAGTGAAGGGTCAAGACCTGCAAACTCTGCCGCCTCTTTTACTCTCTCATCTATCTCATTTTGGTCAAGTCCCATGTTCTTGGGACCGTAAGCAATATCCTTATATATGGTTTCTTCAAAAAGCTGGTATTCCGGATATTGCATGACAAGTCCAACGCGAAAGCGTATATTTCTGATGTCCTTCGGTCTGCTCCATATATCCGTGCCGTCAAGAAGAACCCTTCCCTCGTGCGGCTTGAGTATACCGTTAAACATCTGCACGAGTGTCGATTTTCCCGAGCCCGTGTGACCGATAAGGCCTGTTATCATTCCCTTTTGTATCTCAAGATTTATTCCGTCGAGCGCTTTTATCTCGTATGGTGTATCCTTACCGTGATAAAAGCTCAGATCCTCAATCTTTATATCTGACATTTTAATTTTCCTTATTTGCTTTAAGCGATTTTTCTATAAGAGATGCACAATCCTCAAGCGTTACACATTCTCCATCAAGTACGATTCCCGCCTTTCTGAGTCGGTGAATCAGCTCGGTACACTGAGGTATTGCAAGTCCGCATTCACGGAGTCTGTCCTCCTGCTCAAAAACGTGACCCGGAGTGCCGTCAAGTATAAGCTTACCGTCATCCAAAACAACTATTCTGTCGGCTCTCGCCGCCTCATCCATATAGTGTGTTATCATTATTACGGTTATACCCTTTTCGCGGTTGAGCTTCTCTATCGCGCTCATAACGTCCTTTCGACCGAGCGGATCGAGCATTGCCGTGGATTCATCGAATATTATACACTCGGGAAGCATTGCGAGTACTCCGGCTATAGCTATTCTCTGCTTCTGACCGCCCGAAAGCCTGTGCGGCTCGTGCTTGGCGTATTCTTTCATACCGAGTTCTTCAAGAACAGCGTCGACGCGCTTGCGTATCTCTTCCGAAGGAACGCCGAGATTCTCGGGTCCGAACGCCACATCGTCCTCAACTATCGTTGCCACCAACTGATTATCGGGATTTTGAAATACCATTCCCACCGTCTTGCGAAGCTCGAGTATATCCTCGTCGCTAAGATTTTCGTCGGTCATATCCTTGCCGCTTACGTATATCTTTCCGTGAGTCGGAGAAAGTATCATATTCAAAAGCTTGGCGAGAGTAGATTTGCCCGATCCGTTATGTCCGAGTATCGCAACAAATTCGCCCTTGTCTATCTGCAACGAGATGTTATTAAGCACGGGAGCGCTGTCAGGCGAGTCATCCTCGTATAGATATGAAAGATTTTCTATCTTTATAAACGGTTCTGCCATAATATTTCCTTCAAGCATCAATTAGTATTGTACCATCTTGCGCTCGCTCCGCATGGAACGGCAAGTCCGGTCGCGCTGACGCGAAGCCCAAGCTCCTGAGATTCAAGCTTACCGCCGTATCTTGAAACGATCTTAAGACCGAGTATGTATTGCATAGCCGCAGGCGAAAGCCCGGTCGTATACGAGTTTACGAGGAAAAAGAGCGGATCGTCGGAGAGAAGCTGCGAGGTAAGAGTGATAAGTTCATCCACACTGTCCTCAATCTTCCAAACCTCGCCCGACGGGCCTCTGCCGTAAGACGGCGGATCCATTATTACAGCATCGTATTTATTTTTTCGCCGTATTTCGCGTTCAACAAATTTTTTGCAATCGTCCACTATATACCGTATGGGAGCATCCGAAAGCCCAGAAAGTGCCGCATTTTCCTTCGCCTGTGCGACCATTCCCTTTGCCGCATCTACGTGTACCACCGACGCTCCCGCAGAGGCGGCGGCAACGGTTGCACCACCCGTGTATGCAAAGAGATTGAGCACCTTTATCGGTCTGCCTGCTTTTCTTATCAGCTCGGAAAACCAATCCCAGTTTGCGGCTTGCTCCGGGAAAAGTCCCGTATGCTTGAATCCCATAGGCTTCAGACAAAAAGTCAGATTGCCGTAACCTATATTCCAAGTGGGCGGAAGGGTATTTTTGCTCCACGCACCGCCTCCGCTCGCGGAGCGTTTATAAACGGCATCTGCCTTGTTCCAAAGCTTGTGTGTGGCAGCGTTTTTCCAGATTATCTGAGGATCGGGACGGCGCAATATATACCCTCCCCATCTTTCGAGGCGCTCTCCGTCCGAAGCGTCGAGCAATTCATAATCCTCCCATTTATCTGCTATCCACATATATTTTCTCCTGTAATACCTTAAATCCTGCTTTAATTATTGTTATAGTATTGTCCGAGTCTTGATCCGCCCGAATGAGCGTGGCAGAGCGCTATGGCAAGAGCATCGGCAGTGTCATCCGGCTTTGGTGGCTTATCAAGTCCCAAAAGCATGGTGATCATGGTTATGACCTGCTTTTTATCTGCACGTCCGTAGCCGACCACGGCTTGCTTCACCTGAAGAGGCGTGTATTCGGATATTTTGACCCCGAGACTGTGCGCGCACATGATTATGACTCCCCGCGCCTCCGCAACTCTTATTCCCGTCGTAATGTTCGTATTGAAGAAAAGCTCTTCGACAGCCATCTCATCGGGATGATAGGTATCTATCAGCTGTTTGATCCCCTTGCATATAATAACGAGGCGTTCCTCCGTAGACGTATGTGCGGGAGTTTCGATAGAGCCGTATCCGAGAGTCCTGATTTTTGAATTTTTATATTCAATAACTCCCCATCCGACTATTGCAAGCCCGGGGTCTATACCGAGTATGACCATTTTCTCCTCCGCATAAAAATATTCATTCTACATTATAGCATACTTTTTTGCATAAGTCAAACAGAATTTATTAATTTGTAAAATTCGTAATATATATTTACAAAATGTTGATGTTATGATAAAATATTACTGAGCATTCTTCTATAAAGGGTGGTTTTTAGATGAATATAATAAAATACCGTGTTAATGATGTCATAGAATTAAAAAAAGAACACCCCTGCGGGTCAAAGCTTTTCAAAGTAATTCGCGTTGGCGGAATGATGCGAATCGTATGCCTCGGATGCTCGCGGGATATGGAAATAGATCGTCTTAAGCTCGAAAAAGCAACCAAAAGAATAGTATCTACCGAGGAGGAAGATCGCGTATGAAAAGATTGCAAAGCACAGTCTCGGATTGCACCGTAAATACACGAAGATTCAAAATACCTTTTCATCCGAAGCGTATGTTAAAAAATCTTCAGCACAAGTTGTACGTATGTCCAAAATTGTACCTTATATTTTGCTTTTTAGTACCCGTCGTGCTGATGTACGGAATATATCTTGCAAGAATGATACATCCATTTGGAAACGGAACTCCGCTCGTCCTCGATCTTAACTCGCAGTACGTATTTTTCTTTGAGGGATTGCGCAACTTCATTTACGGAGATGCAAGCAGTTTGCTTTATTCCTTCTCACGCTCGCTCGGGGGAGAATTCATGGGAATGTACGCGTATTATCTTGCAAGTCCCCTTTCATACATCGTTGCTCTTTTTCCGCAAGACAGAATACAGGAAGCAATACTCACAATCTTGCTTCTTAAGACCGGTCTTTGCGGTCTGAGCTTCGGTTATTACCTGCACAGACACTCAAAGAAGCCACACAAGCTGTCTGTATTCACCTTTTCGATGATGTATGCACTTTCTGCATATGCGGTATGCCAGCAAAGCAACACCATGTGGATCGATGCGCTCATATGGCTTCCCATGATGGCCCTCGGTATAGAGCAACTGATACTTAACAGAAAGTACAAGCTGTATACGGTATCTTTGGCGGTGATTCTCGTCAGCAATTATTATATCGGTTATATGCTCTGCATATTTGCCGTTCTGTTTTTCTTTTACTTCTATTTTTCAAAAACAAAAGACGAAATAAATCCCGGCGGCGAAAAACTTCATTTTTTGCGCGCAGGTGCACGTTTCGGTGTTTTTTCACTGCTCGCCGCCGCAATGTCGGCGTTTATGCTGACAGTCGCATATTATTCTCTCGGGTTCGGTAAATCCGACTTTTCTTCCCCGAACTGGGCGCTCACTTCAAAATTTGATATAATCGATTTTCTCGTCAAGCTGCTGCCCGGCTCGTACGATACCTTTGAGCCCGTAGGTCTTCCTTTTATTTATTGCGGACTTCTTGCAATCATACTCCTTCCGGTTTATTTTGTGGCAAAAAAAGTAAGCTCCAGAGAAAAAGTGGCTTCCGCCGCATTTTTGGCTGTCTTCTTGATATCCTTTATAGTAAATCCTATCGATCTTATTTGGCACGGTTTTTCAACGCCCAACTGGCTTAACGGCCGCTACAGCTTCCTTTTCTGTTTCGTTTTGCTTATCATAGCCTATAAGGGACTGGGAAATCTGAAACAGGCAGGTGAAAAATTTTTGCTCGGCATATGTGCCATGATCCTTCTTTTCATTGCCGTTGCCGAAAAGTTTGAACTTAAGAGCTTTATCAATTCAAACAGCAAACTGCTGACCTTCGGATGCATCTGGTTTTCGGTATTCTTCACCGTCGCCCTTATGGTACTGCTGTGTCTTAAGATAAGGTTGAACTCGAAAAAATCTCAGCGGTGCGTATCGGCAGTGCTTGCCGCAATAGTATGCGTTGAACTGCTCTGCAACGGTGTGGTATGCTTCATTCAAATAAATACAGATGTTCTCTTTTCAACGTATTCAAAGTATCAAAGCTTCATCAGCGGTATACGCCCCGTGGTCGAGGAGCTTAAGGAATACGACGACGGATTTTACCGAACCGAAAAGGTGGTTCATTTGCAGAAGAACGACAACTTCGCACTGGGTCTTAAGGGTATATCCAACTCCACATCTACGCTCAATGCCGATGCAATACAGTTTATAAATTACCTCGGCTATACCGGACGTGCCCATCTTACTCAGTACAGGGGCGGAACTCCAGTAGGAGATTCCCTTCTCGGTATTAAGTATGTAATTGACAAGGACAGTTCCAATAAGCTTGACGGGATCTACGAGAAAGTAGATGAAATTGAGGATGAAAAATATAAAGTTTACCAAAATCCCTATGCGCTTTCTCTTGCTTACGGTGTTTCCGACGATCTTCAGGAATTCAGCTTGAAAGACTATTCAAGCGTATTTGTCAGATATAACGATATGCTTTCAGCAATGCTGGGTGACTCCGAATCTGTCGCTGTTTTTAAGCCGGTCGGAGGATTATCCGCGCAAAACGGCAACTGCAAGGAAGTTAAGATGGCGTCAACCCTGAGATATTCATCACCCGAAAAGCAGGAAGGAACTTTCAGCTTTATTTACACCGCACCCTACTCCGGAAATTATTATTTTTACCCTAACGCATCCGGAGTTCCCGAGAGTGTTAATGTCAGGGTCGGCTCAGGTGATAAGATCTCATATCTTGAACGTGATACCGACCATATACTTTCGCTCGGTTATTTTGAGGAAGGAAGCGAAATCAGGCTTACCTTCTATATTGAAAAAGACAAAAGCATAAACTTCTCTACCAAGCAATCGTTTCTGTGGTATTTCAATGATCAATCCTATGCTTCTCTCATGGAGAAAATGCTTGACATGCCACAGCTTGATATCGATACGGAATCGACCGACGACCATATCTTCGGTGATATCACCACTGCCGACAGCGATCAAATGATACTCACGACCATTCCCTACGACGAGGGATGGAAGGTATACGTTGACGGTGAAGAGGTGGAAATATACGAAACGCTCGATGCACTTATGGCATTTGATATTGCAAGCACAGGCGAGCACACCGTTGAGCTTAAGTATATGCCGGATGTATATATAGTCGGAATGCTGATATCGATCGCCGGGATCTCAACTTTCGTGCTTCTCTGCGCCGCGGAACTTGTTTTGAAAAAGACGCTGTTCAAGGACAGAATACCGGTATGCACAGAGGATTTTTGGATACTTGAGGATTTCGATGACGATACGGATATTCCACCGGACTCGACAGATCTCACTGAAAATAATGAATCTTCTATGGAGGAAAAATAAATGTTCTATTATATAAACGGCAAGCTTGCACATCTTGAACCTTCGGTTGCCGTTATAGATGTTGGGGGAATAGGCTACAAGCTTACGATATCGGGCAGCACACATGCGGCTATGCCGCCTTATCTGAGCGTTAGTGAGGCTCCCATTGTTAAGCTGTATACCTATCTTGCGGTGCGCGAGGATGATATCGAGCTTTTCGGATTTGCAAGTGAGGAGGAGCTGTCTTCATTTAAAATGCTCATAACCGTATCCGGCGTGGGACCCAAGGCAGCTCTTGCAATACTCACGCAATTGACACCTCAAAAGCTTGCAATAGCCATATGTACGGATGACAAAAAGGCTATTGCCAAGGCGAACGGAATCGGTCCCAAAACCGCCGCGAGAATAGTTCTTGAGCTCAAGGACAAGCTTCAGAAGGAGGCTCTCGCAGATCCCGATATCCATGTAAATTCCGAAGATGAGCTTGCAGGTGTCATGGGAGTCTCCTCAAAGCGGCGCGACGCCGAGGACGCTCTCGCAGTGCTCGGTTATTCTCGCAGTGAAACATCTGCCGCATTGCGTACCATCGATACAGAAGCTCTTGAGCTTGACGAAATTATTCGCCTGGCGCTTAAAAAGCTTATGAAATAATGGAGGTAGCTTATGTTTGAAGATGAAGATCTCGATTTTGAAAACCGAATAGTTACTACCTCATATACACGTGAGGACGTCGATGTTGATACCTCTCTGCGCCCAAAGACGCTTGATGACTACATCGGTCAGGAAAAGGCAAAGGAAAATCTCAAAATTTATATAGAGGCAGCAAAGATGCGCGGTGAGAGCCTTGACCATGTTTTGCTTTACGGCCCTCCAGGTCTCGGCAAGACCACACTTTCCAATATTATAGCCACTGAAATGGGAGTAAATATCAGAATAACCTCGGGACCTGCTATCGAAAAGCAGGGAGACCTCGCGGCTCTCCTGACGAATCTTGCCGAGGGCGATGTTCTCTTTATTGACGAGATCCACCGCCTTTCACGCTCGGTAGAGGAAATTCTCTATCCTGCCATGGAGGACAACGCGCTTGACATAATAATAGGTAAAGGTCCCTCGGCGAGAAGCATACGAATAGATCTTCCAAAATTTACGCTTATAGGCGCAACCACAAGAGCGGGTCAGCTTACGACTCCTCTGCGCGACCGATTTGGAGTTATCCTGAAACTCGAACTTTACAGTCCTGAGGAGCTTGCAACAATAGTTATGCGCAGTGCCGGAATACTCGGGTTTGATATCACTCCGGACGGTGCTTATGAGATTGCCTCGCGTTCACGCGGAACTCCCCGCGTTGCAAACCGATTGCTTAAGCGCGTGCGCGATTTTGCACAGGTCAGCGGAAAGAACGTCATTGACTCTCAGATCGCGAACTTCGCGCTTCAACGCCTGGAGATAGACGCTCTCGGACTTGATAATACCGACCGCAGAATGTTGGAGACCATAATAAAGTTCTACGGCGGCGGTCCTGTGGGTCTTGAAACGCTCGCGGCTACCGTGGGTGAAGAAGCAATTACGCTTGAGGATGTGTATGAGCCCTATCTGCTTCAAATAGGTTTTATTTCAAGAACGCCGAGAGGAAGATGCGTAACTCACCTTGCATATGAGCATCTCGGTATTACCTACCGGCCATTCTCTTCCGAAAAGCCTGCGGATCAACTGGATATCTTTGAAAGCAATTCCTGAGGACAGATATGTACGGTCTTGGAACAATAATAAATACCGCCGCAATAATTTTGGGCGGTATATTGGGTCTTCTTTTCGGAAAACTCATAAAGGAACGCCATCAGGACGCTCTTACCAAAGCCTGCGGAATATCGGTCATGTTCATCGGTATTTCGGGTGCACTTGAGGGTATGCTTTCGATCAATAATGACGGTAGCATCAGTGCCGGAAGATCGATGCTGATCGTTACCTGCCTCACTCTGGGCTCCCTTGTCGGAGAGCTTCTCAATATTGAAGGCGGATTTGAGTGTTTCGGCGCTTGGCTTAAAAGAAAGAGCGGAAGCTCAGATGACAAAAATTTCACCGAAGGCTTCCTCACAGCGTCTTTTACTGTCTGTATAGGTGCAATGGCTATAATCGGCGCAATAAACGACGGTATATACGGAGATTATTCGATTCTCTTCACAAAGTCAATACTCGACTTTATAATAATCATGATAATGACGGGAAGCCTCGGAAAGGGCTGTATATTTTCCGCCATTCCCGTTGCGCTTCTGCAAGGCGGAGTTACCGCACTCGCAAGGCTTATCACACCTATTATGACAGACGCGGCGCTGTCAAATCTTTCGATGGTGGGATCGATACTGATATTCTGCGTAGGTCTCAATCTCATCTGGGGTAAAAAGATACGTGTTGCAAATCTTCTTCCCGCCATATTCTTTGCCGTCGGAGCGGCTTTTCTTCCATTTGAACTTTAAAAAAACACACATTAACTATAGGGACTGTTGAATTCCGCGGCATATCATAATGCCGCATATGAATGTAACAGTCCCTATAGTTGATTTTAAACTTCGCCTCTGATGATCTTCGCCATTTCCTCACTTAAAATCAATCTTGTGTCATCGTCAACAAGACTGAATCGATTTCCGTCGTTGGGTGTACTTAAATAATTCCAAACACAGTAAGGAATTTCGTGTTCAATTAAAAACGAAATTACGTCACGCATCCAATTTTCTCGTGATCTGATATCAGCATGGCGTATGGTTCCAAACTCTCCGCACCAAAGAATTTTATCGGGATTATTGTTGATGAATTCCTCAGCTCCTCTTAAACTGTCGCTGATAAATTTTTTATTCATCTCACTATAACCGGGCAACGGATCATCAACCCCGTTTACTGTCTTTTCATAATCACGGTATTTTTCAATATCACCCGGATATTCCATTTTTCTGTTATAAAACAGAGTTGAACTTTGAAGAACCCCCCGTTGATGTGTAAACGAAAACGGCTCATAGGTATGAAATGTGTATATTACATTCTCGTCATCATATACACGTAGATCTTTTAGGGTGTTGGGGCTGTTCCAGCAAGTGCTTCCTATGATAATTTTTCTGTTTTTATTGAGGTTGCGAATTTCCAAAACAGTTTTGTTTGCCAGATTATTCCACACCTCAGGATCAACATCTCTTACCTCATTAAGAATTTCAAATGCAATGTTCGGATAATTCGAAAAACGCTTCTCGAATTCTAACCAAAGAGCGATAAATCGTTTTTGAAGTTCATCGTCGTCTAAAAGCTCGACATCTTCCTTTATATCGCAGTAATTTCCTATGGCTTTGTGAAGATTAAGTACAATACTGAGATTATATTTTTTACACCAATTAACAAAATGTTCAATCAACTCAAAGATTTCTGTTCTGTACGTATACGGTTCGCTTTCAACAACTATCTGGTCAAATCCAAGGCGAATATGATCCATTCCGAGAGAAGCAATATATTCAACATCACGTTCTGTTATATAGGAATCAAAATGTTCAAAATCGCCTATTGTCAAAATCATTCTTCTGTCGTTTGGAAGAACATTAAAACGTTTATAGTTAGTGAGCCACCCTCCTATTCCCATTCCTCTTTCAAAGCCTTTAAATTTTTTCATGGATAATCATCTCCTATTTCATCGACAATTTTTACCATAAAAGCGTTCTGACGGTCCAACCTGCCAAAACGCTTTTTTACAACTGTTACTTTGTCATTTTTTCCTGCTTGACCTTGTGGTCGATAACGTGTCTTGAAGCAAGCTCTTTTCTGATATCGTCAAGCGATATACCCATTTCGATCATAAGGACCATAACGTGATATACAAGATCGGATATCTCGTATATGGTTTCCGCCTTATCGTTTGCCTTGCCCGCAATAATAACTTCGGTACACTCCTCGCCTACCTTTTTGAGTATCTTGTCAATTCCCTTTTCGAACAGATATGTGGTATAGGAGCCTTCCTTCTTCTCTATCTTTCTGCCTTCAATGACCTTCATCAAAGCCTCAAGCGAAAATTCCGCAGCCTCACCATCATAAACCGGATAATTAAAGCAGGAATCAGTGCCGAGATGGCATGCAGGTCCATCCTTGTTAACGACTACGGTAAGAGCATCCTTGTCACAATCCGTCGTAATACTTACGATATGCTGTTTGTTGCCGGATGTCTCCCCCTTTCTCCACAGCTCCCGGCGCGAGCGCGACCAAAAGCAGGTAGTTCCTTCATTCATGCTTATCTCAAGACTCTCACGGTTCATATACGCCACCGTGAGAACTTTTTTGCTGACCGCATCTACTACGACAGCTGGAATAAGTCCCTTTTCGTCAAATTTCAGTTCGTCAATTTTTATCATTTCTGCCATTTTTCTGTCTCCTTATCAGATGCGAACGTTGATATCTGCATCTTTTAGTGTTTGTTTGAGTTTTGAAATATCTACCTCACCGAAGTGGAATATAGACGCGGCAAGTCCCGCATCGACTTTTGGCAAGGATTTGAAGAGTGTTACGAAATCCGCCTCACATCCGGCTCCGCCCGAAGCTATAACGGGTACATTTACGGCATCGCAGACCGCCTCAAGCAAAGGAAGATCAAATCCCTTCTTGACTCCGTCCGTGTCTATGCTGTTGACTACTATCTCGCCGGCTCCGTTAGCAACGCAACGCTTTATCCATGAGATAGCCTCCATTCCCGTGTCCTCTCTGCCGCCCTTGGCAAAAACACGGTACTCGCCGTCGGTCATTTTTACGTCGACGGAAAGCACTACGCACTGATCTCCGTATTTTTTTGCAGCCTCAAGCACAAGTGACGGATTTTTTATTGCTCCCGAGTTTACGCTGACCTTATCCGCGCCGCATTTGAGCACTCGGTCAAAATCGTCAAGAGTGTTTATTCCTCCTCCGACCGTAAGCGGGATAAAGACCCTTGAAGCGGCTTCGGTAAGTATATCGGTAAACAGTGCTCTGCCCTCAGCGGATGCCGTTATGTCATAGAATACGAGTTCATCTGCCCCGCATTTACTGTAAAATTCCGCAAGGCTGACGGGAGAAGAAACATCTGCCAGCCCCAAAAAATTCACTCCCTTTACCACTCTTCCGTCCTTAACATCAAGGCAGGGTATTATTCTCTTGGTTATCATACTTTTTCCTCTGTAAGTTTTATTGCCTCACGCAGATCGACAGCGCCCGTATAGAGTGCCTTTCCGAGTATTGCGCCGTATACCTCCATATCCACGAGTGCTTTGATATCGTCAAGTGTGGATATTCCACCTGACGCGACGATCTTTATATTGAATTTTCGGCAAAGTTCCGAATAAAGCTCGAGATTGGTTCCGGACATCATTCCGTCCTTTGAGATATCAGTGCATATTACGCTTCCGACTCCCATACTTTCAAGCTTTTGGCAAAACTCGTCGCATGAGATATCCGAAACCTCTGTCCATCCTTTAATTGCCACCATTCCGTCCTTAATATCAACACCGACTGCGATCCGTTCGCCGTATTTCTTTACAGCTTCGCTCAGAAATAAGGGGTCAGTCAATGCCGCAGTGCCGAGAATTATCCGGTCAACTCCGATGCCCGCATAGAGATCGACTATATCCATACTGCGTATGCCGCCGCCAACCTCTACTGAAAGATCGGTTGCTTCAACTATCCTCTTCACTGTTTCAAAATTATCGGCTTTTCCGCTCTTTGCACCGTCGAGGTCTACCACATGTAAAAATCTCGCGCCGCAAGCTCTGAAGCCTTTTGCCACCTCTTCCGGTGTATCGCTATATACGGTAACCTCGGCGTAGTCTCCCTTGCGGAGTCTTACCGCCTTACCGCCTATCAAGTCTATTGCAGGTATTATATTCATTATGTTTTCCTTAATTATTTTATCTCGCAGAAAGCCCTGAGTATTGCAAGTCCGACGCGCTCGCTCTTTTCGGGATGAAATTGCACGCCGCAGATATTTCCGTGTCTTACTGCCGCAGTAAGCTCCGCACCGTATTCGGCTGTCGCTATAAGCGATTCCTCGCAATCGGCACCGTAATAAGAATGAACGAAATAAACACAATCGTTCTCGTTGATATATTTAAACAGCTCATCCTTTTCTCCGACAAAATGAAGCGCATTCCAGCCTATATGCGGGATCTTGAGTTCATCTCCTATAAGTTCGTAAATCGGCTTTATACTTCCCTTTATCAGACCGAGTCCATCGTGCTCGCCGTATTCATAGCTTTTTTCAAAAAGCATCTGCATTCCAAGGCATATTCCGAGAAGCGGCTTTCCTTTTGCGCACTCTTTCTTTATTACTACGTCAAGTCCGCTGTCCCGAAGCTTACGAGCAGCGTCCTCAAAAGCTCCGACACCCGGAAGTATGATGCGCTCGGCACTTGCTATGACTTCAGGATCAGATGTAACACAAACATCAGCACCGATACTCTTCAGCGAGCAGGTCAATGAAAAAAGATTTCCTACCCCGTAATCAATTATAGCTATCATTAAAGCACTCCCTTTGTTGACGGAACAGCATCCCTGTTTTTATCGTCTATGGATACCGCTTCTTTGAGCGAACGTGCAAATGCCTTGAACGCCGCCTCTGCGATGTGGTGCGAATTTCTTCCGTCGAGTTGCTTTAAGTGCAGGGTGATACCCGCGCTTCTCGTAAGTGCAACGAAAAACTCCTCAACGAGCTCACTGTCAAAATCACCTATCTTATCAGCGGGAATATCAAGTCCGTAAACAAGATAAGCTCTTCCCGAAATATCAAGTGCGCAAAGCACCAAGGATTCGTCCATCGGAAGCATCATATTGCCGTAGCGATTGATTCCCTTGCAATCACCGAGAGCCTCTTTAAGTGCCATGCCGAGACAAATTCCTATGTCCTCAACGCTGTGGTGATAATCCACGTTGATATCGCCGACACACCTGACGTCGAGAGTTATACCTGCGTGCTTTGCAAAAAGCGTAAGCATATGGTCTAAAAATCCGCATCCCGTATTTATAGTTCCCGACGTGTATTCATCAAGACACAGCTTAAGTTCGATATTTGTTTCAGCAGTTTTTCTCGTTATATTACCTGTTCTCATATTTTTTCTCCTCAAGAATATCTGCGATCGCGCCGAGAAGTGCATCCATCTGCTCGCGCGTACCCACAGTTATTCTGTTGAATTCCCTGATCTTTTCATTCGTAAAGTGACGAATAAGTATTCCGCGAGCCTTGAGCTTTATGTAAAGCTCCTCGCCAGGAATATCGTCGCTCTTTGCAAATATAAAATTCGCCTTTGAATCCGTAACGTAAAATCCAAGCTTCCGCAACTCGTTTTGAGTATATTCACGAGTCTCGATTATACGCTTGCAGTTGTCCATAAAATATTGGTTATCGCGAAGCGCCGCCTCTCCCGCAACCAGCGTGAGCCGGTTAATATTATAAGGATTTGTTGAATATTTTATCTTTTCAAGGTCTACAATTATCTCTTTATTTGCTATTGCAAAGCCGAGACGTGCGCCTGCAAGAGATCTGGATTTTGAAAAGGTACCCACCACGAGCAAATTATCATACTTATCGGTAAGTGCACAGGCACTCTCGGCTCCAAAGTCTACGTATGCCTCATCTACCAGCACAAGCTGATCGGGATTTGATCTGACTATCTGCTCTATCTGTGTCAGAGTCAGCGCGATTCCGGTCGGTGCGTTTGGATTTGCTATAACGACCGTAGCGTCATTTTTGCAATAATCCTCAATATCTATACTGAAATCATCACGCAAAGGTACCGCAGTATAGTCCACGCCGTGTAATTCAGCATACACGCTGTAAAATCCGTAAGATATCTCGGGAAATCTTACACGTCTTTTATTTTTTTCACAGAACGCCATGAACGAAAAATTCAAAGCGTCGTCCGATCCGTTTGACAGGAAGATATTTTCCTCCTTTTTTTCGAAAAGCTCCGCAAATGCCTTTTTGAGCCGACTGCAGGTCGGATCGGAATAAAGCTTAAGATCTGCCACCTCCGCTCCGTTCACAGCCTCTATCACGCCTTTTGACGGCGGATAAGGAGACTCGTTTGTATTCAGCTTGATATATTTCATATCTGTGGGCTGTTCGCCGGGCGTATACGCCTCAAGCCCGAGATATCTTGAATTTAAAAATCTGCTCATTTATCGATCCTTGCTTTCAGTTCTGATTATTGCGCTCCTTGCGTGTGCCGTAAGCCCCTCTTTATTTGCAAAGAACTCAACCTTCTTTGCAACCTTTGCAAGCGCGTCCTCTGTATAGTATGAGAACTGTGTTTTCTTGACGAAATCGTCTACAGATAAAGGACTTGAAAATCTTGCGGTGCCGCTTGTGGGAAGCGTGTGATTGGGACCTGCAAAATAATCTCCGAGTGCCTCAGGGCAGTACTTACCCATAAACACCGAGCCTGCATTATGTATCTTGTCAAGGTAATTGAAAGGCTCGTCAACGCATATTTCAAGATGCTCCGGCGCAAGCGCGTTTGCAACCTCTATAGCTTCGTCGATACTTTCCGTGATGATTATCTTGCCGTTATTTTCTATCGATGTGCGTGCGATCTCCTCGCGAGAAAGCATGGTAAGCTGGCGCTCAAGCTCTTTTGAAACAGAATCGGCGAGCTCTCTTGAGTCGGTTACAAGCACAGCCGTGGCGTTTTTATCGTGCTCTGCCTGAGAGAGCAGGTCTGCCGCCACGTAAACGGGGCTGCAGGTTCCGTCGGCAACGACAAGAATCTCGCTCGGTCCTGCGATCATATCTATCGCCACTCTGCCGAACACCTGCTTTTTCGCTTCGGCGACAAAAGCGTTTCCGGGACCTACTATCTTATCTACGGAGGGAACGCTTTCGGTTCCGTATGCAAGCGCCGCTACCGCCTGCGCACCGCCGACCTTGAATATACGGTCGACTCCCGCCACCTTAGCCGCCGCGAGAATTGCCGGATTTACCTTTCCGTCGGAGGAAGGAGGGGTCACCATAACGATCTCGGAGCAGCCGGCGATCTTCGCCGGGATCGCGTTCATAAGGACGCTCGACGGATACGCCGCAGTGCCGCCCGGAACGTAAAGTCCGACCTTTTCTATCGGAATGACCTTCTGGCCTATAACTACTCCGTCCTTCTCATTGATAAGAAAGCTGTTTCTGACCTGACGTGAGTGAAAAGCGTATATGTTTTCCTTTGCCTCCTTAAGTATCTCTATAAATTCCGGTTCAACAAGAGCAAATGCCTCGTCTATCTCATCTACCGATACCTCTAAGGACGCAAGGCGCACCTTATCAAATTTTTCACAGTATTCAAAGAGAGCTTTATCTCCGTTTTCTCTTACCGTTTTTATTATCTCACTGACCGTATCCGCAACATTGAATACGTTTTCTTTTCTCTCGAGTATTTCGGAGCGGTCAATGCTTTTGTAATCTATTATACGAATCATCTTTCCTCCAAATCGTGCGTGGGTATTTTATTTTGCCGCTCTTTCGGCGATCACTTTCTCTATCTTCTCACACATATCGCATATCTGCGCATTCTTGAACTTATGGCTGACTTTATTTGCCACAAGTCTTGCGCTGATATCAACGATATCGTGCTTGGGCTCGAGATCGTTCTCATAAAGCGTTTTTCCCGTCTCCACTATATCCACTATAACGTCGGAAAGTCCGAGAATGGGGGCAAGCTCTATAGAGCCGTTGAGCTTTATTATATCTATCTCTCTGCTTTGCTTATTGTAATATTCGCGAGCTATATTCGGGAATTTTGTAGCTACTCTGAGCGTTCGGTCGCGTCTGTCGCAAAAATCCTTTTTTGCGGCAACTGCCATTCGGCATTTTCCCATGCCGAGATCAAGAAGCTCGTATATATCGGGACTATACTCAAGGATTATATCCTTTCCCGCAATACCGATATCCGCCGCACCTCTTTCAACGTATATAACAACGTCCGACGGCTTTACCCAAAAATACCTTACGCCGACCTCTTCATTTTCGAATATAAGCTTTCGGCTCTCCTCACGAATGGAAGGACACTCAAAGCCGGCTTCTTCAAATATGGCGTAAGCCTTCTCACCAAGTCTGCCCTTGGGAAGTGCTATGTTAATCATTTGTTTCAATGTCTGTAAGTCCATCCTTTCCGAGTTTAACGAGCTTGCGATATCTTACGCTTACGTCGGGAGAAGTCAGCGTTCTTACCGAGCTTCCGTCCTTGCCGAGTTGCTTTGCCGCGTTGATTATATCGGCGGCAGCAGTTCCTTCATCATAAAGAAGCATATAGTCAACATCAAACCCCGCATCGTCTTTTCCAAAGCGCTCAAGCTTATCAAGATATACTGCAAAACCGATGGCACCCGTTTCCTTTCCGAATCTCTCCATAAGTCTGTCATATCTTCCGCCCGAAAGGATACTGTCGGGAATACCGTTGATAAAGCCCTTGAAGATTATTCCGTCGTAATAGTTCATATCGTTTACTATTGAAAAATCAACATACAGCCTTTCGGTAAGTCCGTACGCGCTCATAGCGTCGTAAATTTGACAAAGCTCATTGTACGCGCCCCGTGTTTTTTCTCCACAGCTGAAAGCTTCTATCTCCGCAAGTGCCTTTTCTATCGGCAGATACATTGCCGTGAGCTTGCACAGCTTATCGCACCGGTCAGCACCAATACCGCTCTTCTCGCAGAGCGTACGAAGTCCTGACGTATTTTTCGACCCTATCAAAGCAAAAAACGACGGCATATCGCTTGCGTCAACACCTATATTTTCGAGAAATCCTTCAAGGAAGCGCATATGCGAAATATCGAGCAGAAAATCCCCGCTGATCTCCTCAAGACTTCTCATTGCAAGCATCAGGACCTCGCTCTCCGAAAACACGTCGATATTTCCGATAGATTCGAGTCCGGTCTGCATTATTTCACGAAATCCGTCTCCGCTGCTCGTTGTGCGGTAAACGTTCTCGTCGTAACAAAGTTTATACGAGGTTTTAACATCTGCAACGACGTTTTTTATTATTGAAAGCGTAACGTCGGGCTTCAGAGCCATAAGTTTTCCGTTCGTATCGGTAAAGGTAAGTAAATTTTTGCTTACCAAAAAGTTTTTATTTTTCGCATAAAGATCGTATTCCTCAAACTTACTTACACGGTAGTGAGAGTATCCGTGCTTTCCGTAAAGCTCGCGAAGCTTATATCTTGCCAACTCATCTTCACGAAGGACCTTGTCTGACAAATTCATTGATCATCCTCCGTCTTTTCTGCGATAGCGCGAAGAGCTTTCTTATATCCGCCTGCTCCGTAAAGATAAGAACGGTTTACACGGCTTATGGTCGCCGTGCTCGCTCCGGTCTCTTCAACTATCTTGTTATAAACGGTCTGCTCTGACAGCATCTTCGCCACCATCATCCTCTGTGCTATATCGAGCACTTCCTTCTTCGTCATAAGATCCTCAAGCAACGCATCGCAATCCTCCTTTGTTTCAAGAGAAAGCAATGCCTTCACCAAAAGCTTGTAACCTTCATTTTCCGACAAATTCATAACTCTACCTTCCTTGTATGTTTTAATACTTTACTATGATATCACACTAAAACAAATATGTCAATAGCTTTTCACAAATATTTTATAATATTTTCAAATATTTGAAGATCAAAGCAATATCTGTCCGTTAATTTTAAGGTGAAAGCGCATTCCGAGTTTTTCTGCCGCTTTACGGCAGAGTATCATTCGTTTCATAAATATTTCGAAATAGTCCATGACCGAGCTGTATTTTGTATCGATATCAATGCTCAACACGATCTCATCTTTGGAATCGTTTATTTTGAGTTCCGCGTTCGTTACCGAATAATTAACTCTGTCGTGTATATCGAAGTTCGTCTCGTCGGTATTTCGCACACGGCTTCTGCGCACGTCTGATTTATCCGCAAGTATCAGTGCCGCGGCAATATCGCTCACGGGAACTCCCGTGCCCTCGTCATGATTTCCTATCGCAGTAACTATAGTTGCTATATTTTCGGGCTCCATACCCATTTTATCGAGTATTCGGAATGCCATTATAGCACCGCTCTGAGAATGATCCACCCTGTTTACAAGATTTCCTATGTCGTGCATATATGCAGCTATCTTGGCGATCTCTATCTGTTCTTCATCAAAGTCAAGCGACTTCAAAATATACTCTGTTGCAAAAACCACCTTGCCCACGTGTGCAAAACTGTGCTCCGTATAGCCGAGAGCGATCAGTGACCTGTCTGCACTGCGAATATATTCCGATATTGCTTCATTCTTTTTTACCTGTTCAAATGTTATCATCTTTTTCCTTTTCATTTTTGTTGGTTTTTATAAACAATTCTTCTGTTCTTTCAAGCGGCAGCTTAAAAAAGCGCCACACGGAAATTATCGCTGCCAAAACTCCGAGCACCGCCGTAACAGCAACCTCGGGTGCAGTCCATATCACACCGTCACCCAGCCTGGGTACCACTCCTCCGGCAAAATTATACAGAGCGTGAACAATAACGCATATCCATATATTGCCCGTTTCAAGCAATACCATACTGCACAGCGCGCCTATCAAAGCCGAATAGCCTATCTGCAAAAATACCGCTCCGGGTGACGAAACAAAAATATTTACCAAATGTACTGCTCCGAAGATGACAGATGACCAAAATATAGCCATAAACACTCCTTGGCGCGTGGTTCTCCTCTTTTTTAAAAAAAGCATAAGCACACAACCGCGAAATGCAAATTCCTCAAAGAGTCCGACACAAATGCATATAATTGCATAGAAGAGCAACTCCGAAACATCGGCATCAAGGGTACAGTCTCCCATAAAAAAGGATACCCACGGGAAGTTATTTATCGCCACGGCGAGCGCGGGCAAAACAAATATAAATGTCTTTAATCTTTTATTGCCCAACGGATTCAGTATTTTTCCAAATGAAAACTCAAGCATAAACACGAGTGCCCCCAGCTCCCCGCAAAATCTTAAAGCACTGTTATA
>CAYQEY010000018.1:0-29452 GCA_964416635.1 uncultured Lachnospiraceae bacterium
CCTTGAAAAATCAAGGCTTTTTGCGGCGATATCTTTTTTATCGCCATTTGATGGTCGAGGTGACAAGATTCGAACTTGCGGCCTCTACGTCCCGAACGTAGCGCTCTACCAAACTGAGCCACACCTCGATGCTTTTATACCAATGCCGGATCATTATATCACAAAAAAACACCATTGTCAAGATGTTTTGGCTTAAAAATATAAAAGCTTCTTAATGTTGCCATCATATAAATGTTATTATGAAAAATCGGGACGGTACAGTATGCTTTCCTCGGATGATTCCACGGTTCCGTAGCCGGTCTCATAGGGGCGTTTTTTAACATATTTGAAGCCGCATTTTTCGATGACTCTTGCAGATTGCTTATTCCAATCGAAGTGTCCGACGAGAATAAAGTCCAGCTTAACGGTGTCGAACAGATATTTTACAACCGCGTTAACCGCCTCGGGCATAAGACCGCGCCCCCAATAGTCCTTTGATAGGACGTATCCTATTTCCCGACCGCGGAGGTTTGAAAGTTCGGGGTAGCACTTCTCGTCATACTCCTCAATGCCGAGAGAGCCGATGACCTTGCCTTGATATTCCAAGGCGAAAACATGCTTGCCTTCAATGAAATGAGCGAGTATCCGTTCGGACTCTTCTATGTTCTTGTGCGGCGTCCAACCCGCCATCTGCCCGACGCCGTTCACGCTTGCATATTCATAGAAGTCCTTGAGGTCGGTGGAGCACCACGAGCGTAAGATCATCCGTTCTGTTTTCAAGGTTACTGTGCTTATATCAATAGGTGTGTTCATTTCAGCTCCTTTAGTTTAATTTAAAATCATTGAAATAAAAAAGCAGTGCAGGGAAAACAGTCATTTCAGCCTGCACTGCATTCGTTTTTATGAGATCCTTGCGGGTCATCTTAAAAATTGCATGACAATGTAAGCCCGATACAATGCCCGGGCATTGCGTTACCGGACTTATTATTATTTAAACCATGCGTATAATTGCCAAGGTACATTGCCATATCTCCTTAAGATCTTCAGTTGTCAAATTTCATCTGAACCTGAGTTTCCTGCTCCTGTTTGTGCTTTTCGACGAGTTTATGGATACGTTTAACGGGGTTGAGAAGGTCGCTGAGGGTATCGTCGTGGTTAAGGGTATCTATGATATATGCAACGTATTTGCACATATTTACCTCAACGTGCCATTCGCGCGAGAGGACCTCGGGAGAGGTATAAGTAAGGTTGGTGGTAAATACTCTGTCTATGATACCTTCCTTGTACGCTTTATCGAATTTATCGGGTCCGCTTGTAAAGAGGCCGAAGGTGGAGAACGCGAAAATTCTCTTTGCGCCCTTCTGCTTGAGCTGTGCGGCAACGTCGAGCATGGATTCACCAGAGGATATCATATCGTCAACTACGATAACGTCCATTCCGGTAAGGTCCTTTCCGAGGTACTCGTGTGCTTCAATGGGGTTTCTTCCGTTGACGACTACCGAATAGTTACGTCTCTTATAGAACATACCGATGTCAAGTCCGAGCACGGATGAAAAGTACATACAACGTCCCATTGCGCCCTCATCCGGAGAAATTATCATAAGCGAATCTTTGTTAAGCTGTACGTCGGGTACGGCGCGAACGAGAGCCTTTATCATCTGATAGCTCGGTCTTACGTCGTCAAAGCCCGAAAGCGGTATAGCATTTTGGACTCTTGGGTCGTGTGCGTCAAAGGTGATGATGTTTGTAACGCCCATATTTACGAGCTCCTGAAGCATGATCGCGCAGTCAAGCGATTCACGCGAGGAGCGCTTGTGCTGCCTGCCCTCATAAAGCATGGGCATAATGACCGATATCCTTCTTGCCTTGCCCATATTGGCGGCAATGATCCTTTTAAGATCGGCGTAGTGATCATCGGGGCTCATGGGAACCTCCCGACCGTACATCTTGTAAGTAACTCCGTAGTTGAAAACGTCGGAGATAATATAGAGGTCGTGACCCCTGAGCGACTCGTGGAGCAAGCCCTTGCCTTCTCCCGTACCGAAACGCGGGCATTCGGCCTTTACCAGGAACGTCTTGTCCTCGCCGTGTCTGCGCCATTCCTTAAGATAATAGTCAACCTGTGAAGAAAAACTTTCACAGCCTCTCATACCGATTACGCTAAGCTCTGCAAACTGTGCTTCCCTCATAACAAACTTCCTCTCAAGAGATTTTTTGTTTTTACACTTCATTATACCATATTTTTTCGATTTTGCAAAGGGGTTTACGAGTATTTTCGACAAATATTTTTACAAACGGAAGATTGCACAAAAAATGCGCGGGGATATCGGTTTTATTATCGTTTTTTGACACGGTTTTCAGCTGTTGTCCTGATCCGACAGAGGTTTTACTTCAGCTCTACCACGGTAACTCCGCCGTCGCCCTCTCCAAACTGACCGATACGGAAGGCGGCTACCCGGCGATCCTTACGCAGAGCGTCCCAGAGATGTTTTTTGAGTGCTCCCGTGCCTTTACCGTGAATAAGTCGGACGGTATGGAAATTTGCGAGCTGTGCTTCGTCGAAATACTTGTCGACTGCATTCCAAGCCTCGTCTCCCGTCATTCCGCGCAGGTCTATTTCGTCTCGGAAATCTCTGCTGACGCTTACCTTATACGAGCCTGCCGCGCGTTTTTTGCCGTTTGAAATTATCTTGACATCTTCTTCGTGAAGCCGCAGATCCGAAATATCCGCCTTGGTTTTTATGATTCCCGCCTGAACGCTGACTTTTCCGGAGCGATCAGGCTCTTCGAGGACCGTAGCTTTTTTACCGAGGCTTACGATAATGACCTCGTCTCCCTTGCGCAGAGGGCGGGGAAGAACATAATTTTCGTCTTTGCGTATCTCCACCGGGTCATATGCGTCCGAATGGTTGCGCAGATGCTCGCGAAGCTCGCGGCGCGCGCGGTCAAGCTCGTCTCCGAGACGTTCCGAGTCCTTTGCCTTGCGGAGCTTTTCCATCTCTTCCATTATAAAATCTGCCGATCGTTTTGCACTTTCGACCATGCTCTGAGCCTTTGAACGAGCTTTTTCCGTTTCGCGTTCGGAAGCTTCGAGCTTTTGTCTGAGCTCCTTTTCCGCATCATTTTTGAAGTTCTCGTATTCGCGGCGCATACGTGCCGCTTCCTCTCGCTCTCGTTCTGCCGCTTGACGTGATTGTTCAAGCTCGCCGAGCAAGCGATCCATCTGTCTGTTTTCGGCGGCGACACAGCTTTTTGCGCGATCGACGATCCGACGGGGCAGACCGAGCTTTTCGGATATTGCGAATGCGTTGGATTTTCCGGGTGCGCCGACGATGAGCTTGTAGGTCGGGCGAAGCGTTTCAACGTCAAATTCGCACGAGGCGTTCTGAACGCCCTCGGTATCCATCGCATAGGTCTTAAGCTCGGTATAGTGCGTCGTAGCGGCGCAGAGCGCTCCTGCGCTTCTCATATCCTCAATTACCGCTACGGCAAGCGCCGCGCCCTCAACGGGGTCGGTTCCCGCTCCGAGCTCGTCGAAAAGCACGAGCGAGCGGTCATTGCGTTCGCTGACTATCGAAACTATCGTGACCATATGCGAAGAGAAGGTCGAGAGCGACTGCTCTATGCTCTGCTCGTCGCCGAGGTCGACGAGTATTTTTTCGAATATGCAGACCTCGCTGCCCTCGTCGAGCGGCAGGTGCAGTCCCGACTGAGCCATAATGGCGAAAAGTCCGAGTGTTTTGAGCGTGACGGTCTTACCGCCCGTGTTCGGTCCCGTGATTATCAGCGTGTCGTAGTCGCCGCCGAGCGAAACCGTTATCGGTACGACAGTATCCTTGCCTATGAGCGGATGTCTTGCGCGGATCAGTCTGCAATGGCGCTCGTCCGTGATATTCGGCTCGCGAGCGTCCATCGCCTGCGAGAGATTTGCGCATCCGAAGGCGAATGCGATCTCGGTGATATTTCTGTAATTGAGATTCAGTGAGGGAGCAAATCCCGCTATGCTTTCCGACAGCTCGGAAAGTATGCGCTCAATTTCGTGTGCCTCATTGGCTTCGAGTACGCGGAGCTCGTTGTTCGCGTCAACTACAGCCATGGGCTCGATGAAAACGGTAGCGCCGGAGGATGAGGTATCGTGGATAAGCCCCCTGACTTCGTTTCTGCATTCGGCTTTAACGGGTACGACGTAGCGTCCGTTTCGCTGTGTGACAATGTTTTCCTGAAGGTATTTTGAGTAAGAGCCGCTGACGTATTTTGAAAGGGTCTCTTTTATTTTCGAGTTCGAGGCGCGTATTTTCCGTCGGATATCCGCAAGCGCGGCGCTTGCCTCATCCGCGATCATATCCTCCGAGATTATCGAGCGAAATATCTTTTCTTCGAGCGGACGGTTTGGAAACAGGCGTTCGAATATCTCGTCAAGCGAAGTTTCAAAAAGCTTATTCGATCGAATGTAGTCAAGCAGGGAGCGCGACGAGCGCATAAGAAGCGCCGCGTCGAGAAGCTCACGCGGTGTGAGCACGGCACCCTTGAGCGCGCGTTCGCAGGTGTCGCCCATGTCGCGTACCGTGCCGAATGGCGGCAGACCTTTCGTATCGAGCAGACGGCGCGCATCGGTAGTCCGCGAAAGACGTTTTTGTACGATCTCGCGCCTGTCGTCGGGGCAGAGTGCCATCGCCGCCGCCGCAGCCCCCTCGGTAGGGCATAGGTTCGCAAGCATCTCGCGTATTTTGTCAAATTCAAGTGTTGTAAGTGTTTTTTCGGTTATATTCATTTCGTTCTCTTTTGATCAATAGTTTATCGTATTTCGAAACAGAGCGTGACGCTATTTGATCACCGTTTTGTAAAAACGGAGAGTATCAAAGTCGCGCTCAAGGTGGTGGAGAAGATAGTTTTCCGAGGCTCGGCAGAGAAGTGAGGTCGAGTGCTCGCTTGTTATTCCGTAGGCAAATATTCTTTGCAAGGGAGCGGATTCAACGTAGCGCATGGCTTGTAGTGCCGAGGAGTCGAGCGGAAGCAAAATGTTTTTTGTCTCAAATTCGTCAACCTCGGGCAGGGGCAAAAAACCGCCTCGCTTTTTCTGACATTCCGTGCATATCAGCCCTCCGTTCATAACGTCGAGCCACAATTCATCCCCATAGTCGTCCGTGCCGCAAAAAGAACAGGTCGAAAGATCCGGGGTGAATCCGGAGATATTTGCCGCGAACAGCTCGTATGTAGCCTTTATCTGTTCGAGCGGCTTCAGCCTTTGTTCTATGGCGTAGAGGGTGTTAAGTGTCATTCTGAGCACTTCGTGAGCGGGATAATTCTCACCTGTTATCTCCTCGGCAAGTTGCATTATATAAGAGGCAAGCGCGAAAGAGGAAAGCTCGGCGTTTATGCCGAAAAAGGCATTGTTGACCGAGCCATCGGCAAGCCAATATCTTCCGTTCTTTTCGTAGAGCTCTATGTTGACATACGCACATATACGGCAAAGAGCGGCGGTCTTGCTTTTTACGCTTCGAGCGCCTTTTGCGGTTATATGGATCTTTCCCTCGTCAGCCGTCAGTACGACAAGCAAGCGGTCGTGCTCGCCGACGTCGCTGACCCGCAGTACGAGTCCGTCACACGCCTTTCTCATTTTTACCTCTCAAAAGTTTATCAGTCTTCCTCTCGGTAGCCGAAGTTGCTTACCGTTCTTGCGCTCTCGCGCCAATTTTCCTTTACCTTTACCCAAAGATTGAGATACACCTTAACTCCGAGCATTTTTTCGAGATCCTCCCGCGCGTAGGTGCCGATCAGCTTGAGAGAAGCTCCGCCCTTGCCGACGATTATTCCCTTGTGCGATGCCTTTTCGCAGAATATCTCGGCGCGTATGCGCACGAGCGTGCCCTCATCCTTGAATTCCTCAATAACAACGGCAGTACCGTGAGGTATCTCCTTGTCGAGCGTGCGGAGTATCTTTTCGCGTATGATCTCGGCGGCGATCTGGCGCTCGGGCTGGTCGGTAACCATATCCTCGGGGAAGAACCAATCGGATTCACTCAGGAATTTGGAGCACTCTGCCATAAGCTCGTCCACGTTCTTGCCTTTTTTTGCGGCGATAGGGACGAAGGCGACAAAGTCGTGCTTTTGTGCGTATTTGCTTATAGTCTTTGCAAGCTGCTCGCGGTCGTACATATCTATCTTGTTGAGCGCGAGGATCGCGGGGATATCGCTCTTTTTGAGGTAGGCTATGACGTTTTCCTCGACCGAGGTTATCTCCTTGCCCGTGTCGACCACGAGCACCACGGCGTCCGCATCGCGCATCGAGGTGTCAGCCGTTTTTACCATAAACTCTCCGAGGCTGTTCTTTGGCGAGTGCATACCGGGCGTGTCGAGAAACACGTACTGCTCGTCTCCGCGAGTGAGAATACCCGTTATCCTGTTTCTCGTTGTTTGCGGTTTGTTGGATACGATGGCTACCTTTTCGCCGAGTATTGCGTTGAGAAGTGTAGATTTTCCCACGTTGGGTCTGCCTACTATTGCTATAAATGCAGTTTTTTTCATTCCATATTTCCTTTTGCGATTTTAATTTTTATATTCTCGGATATCAGCGCCCAAGGCCCATGCTTTCAAGTATCTCTCGCTGTCTGCGGCGCATTTCCTCGTCCTCTTCGTCGCTGTTGACGTGGTCGTATCCGAGCAGATGAAGCATCGAATGTACAGTCAGAAAGGCTACCTCGCGCTCAAAGGAATGTCCGAACTCGCGCGCTTGCCCGTCGGCACGCTCAAGAGAGATCACTATGTCGCCAAGGCTTGCTTCGGGTTCGTCCGCCACGGGGAAGTCCACGCTTTCGTAGTCTGTCAAGGGGAAGGAGAGAACGTCGGTGGGGCTGTCTATGCCGCGGAACTGTGCGTTTATGGCACGTATTCCTTCGTTGTCCGTGAATGTCACCGAGACCTCGGTGTCGGCCTTGAAGCCTTCGTATTCAAGAGAGGCAAGGATGGCTTTGCGGACGAGCATCTTGAGCTTGTAGCTTATCGGAAAGCTCTCCTGGGAATTGTTGAAATATATCATTCTTTTAGGTGTCATTTTTTGTCTCCTCCCGAGGTGTTTTTGTTTTGGATGCCGTATTTTTTATTGCCCACATTCTTTTTGTCGCGTTCCTCGTGAGCCTGCTTGCGCTCGTAGCTCTCGTATGCAAGGATTATACGCTGTACGAGCTTGTGACGAACCACATCTCTGTCGGAAAACTCATGTATTTTTATGTCCTCGACTCCGTCCAGTATACGTACCGCAGTGGCAAGCCCGCTCTTTTGACCGCTCGGAAGGTCGGTCTGCGTCAGATCTCCCGTAACTACCGCCTTTGAGTTAAAGCCAAGACGCGTCAGAAACATTTTCATCTGCTCGGGTGTGGCGTTTTGTGCCTCGTCGAGAATTATGAAGCTGTCGTCGAGCGTTCGTCCGCGCATATATGCTAGGGGTGCTATCTCTATTGAGCCTTTTTCGAGCAGACGCTGATAATTCTCCGCTCCCATCATTTCGAACATTGCGTCGTAGAGGGGGCGAAGGTAGGGGTCTATTTTGCTTTGCAGATCTCCCGGCAAAAAGCCGAGCTTTTCGCCCGCCTCTATCGCGGGGCGGGTGAGGATTATCCTGTTGACCTGCTTTTGTCTGAGGGCGCGGACCGCCATGGCTACTGCGAGAAAGGTCTTTCCTGTTCCCGCAGGACCTATACCGAAAACTACGGTATTTTTCGATATCGCCTCGACATATCTCTTCTGTCCGACGGTTTTTGCCTTGATCGGCTTTCCGCGCGTCGTAATGCAGATGCAGTCGCCGTCAAGATCTTCAAGCTCGCTCTCGTTGCCGTCGCGAACCATTGAGATCACGTATCCTACCTGCTGTTCCGTAAGCGTTTCGTTTGAGCGCGCGAGCTTCGCAAGATGTTCTATCGCCGCCGCGGCGAGCTTCACCTGCTCTGCGTTCTCTCCCACGATCGCCACCGCATCTCCCTCGTCTCCGCTTCGGTTGCGTACACTTACCGAGAATGCTTTTTCGATCATTCGGGTGTTGATGTCAAAGCTTCCGAACAATCTTGCAGTCAGCTCGGAATTTTCTATTTTTACGTTTCTTTGTTCCATATGTTTTCCTTTTCGGTTGTTTTTTGAGGGAAGTGATACGTGAGTGACGGCAACTTTTAACCTGTCAGCTCTACGTTTTTTCTCTTTGCGATGTTTTGTATGCAACGGAGCTTACAGTGAACGACCATTTTGTCGTCGAGAAGTTCAAAAGAAATGTTCTTTCGAAGTATCTCTGCGTCGCCGAGCTCTTTTTGGATGAGAGCGTTTATTCGGTAGTCGGCAATGGCGCAAAGTGCCGCGTCGTCGCGCGATTCGTCTTCGTATTCATATTCGAGATAGCGGATCTCGTATATTCCTACCGGAAGCTCAAAACCTCTCGGTGCGCCTATAAATTCTTCCACCTCTATTTTATCACAAGTTGAGGGTAAATTTCTATAGTTTGCGAAAAATTTTATTCTTTTTTTGAAAAAAATTATATATTTTTCTCTTTTTACCTTTCCTGTATAGACTTTTTTGCTTTCAACTCTCGGAATTTCAAGCTCAAAGCTGCGCTCTACCTCGGCGAGTACACAGCCCTGCGCGTTTGTATAGCGAAATCCGCTTTCCTCGTCCCCGTAAATTCCGCCTATCAAAAGCTGTCCTCTGCTTACGCTCTCGCCTATCTCGACCGCGATATTTCCTCTGACGTCCTCAAAGCCGACGATTTTTCCGTCCGCGTCGGCGACGAGATTTGATGCCGCACCGAGCTCCTCTTGCTCGGGCGGAAGCTCAAGCTCGCGTATTTCGACCTCGGCAACCGTTCCGATGATATTCACGCTTATCCAAGCTACATCGTCCGATAGTATGAGCACGCGGTTCTCAAGCGCATCTATGTCAAGCGAGCGCCGCGGCGTGCCTAACTCAAGACCGCACTCGGCAAGCACTTCCTTGACCTCGCGCTCACTGAGCTTGTTTTCTCCGTCTATTCTTATATCCCATATGACGCTCCCGGACAGTATCACGAGCGCAACCGAGAGAATAAGCCCCGAAAAAAGACCGTACCGGTGTCGGTAGCGCAATAGCAGAGCCGGGAGACCGTGCGAGGATAGCAGCTTTATCGGGATAGCGTATTGCTTTGCCTTTTTCATAAGCCTGAAGGAATGAAAAAAAGTAATTATCAGACTTGCTTCGTCCTGAGAAAAAATTACATCGCGATAGGTGATATCTGTGGCGCGGCAGAGGTCAATAAGCCTGCCTATATGCTCACGCGGGACGGAATATATCCGATAACCTGTCAAAAACAAAAACGGATGTCTTTTGCTCATATATCCTCCTTGAAGCTGACCGAGCTTATGCTGCCTTCTATTCCGAGTGCGCCGCGGTTATAGGAGGAGCAGGACAGACACGCACCCTTCACCGAAAGATATTCGTGTCCGTGCGGCAGTTCTATTTTTATTTCCTCGGGGGTGTAAAGAAGTATCGAGCCTCCACCACGCACTTTTACGAAAGTTCTGCCCAGTATTTCCACAGAATAGCCGTGCGCGAACGCCTCGGGCGAAATGTCGAGCATACGGCACAGGCGTTCGCTCTTCGGGATCTTTGATATCGTCGGATCTTTTTTCATGTCTGCTCCTTTGCATATTTAGTCGTACCGATATATAAAATTTATCAGTGCTTTTTTTAAATATTTATGTCCGAGGTAACTTTACAATGACCGAGCGAGGTATCAAAAATAAAAAAAGCCCATCTTTGCGTGATGGGCTTTCTGCAGGACAGGTGCTGTTTTGTGTGATGAGCGTGCTTGCGCTTTTGCTGACCTTCCGACATTCGCAAACGGCGATATCTGCCATGTCTGAAGGAATGAGGCTTTGCACGGCGACTGTCATTCCCGCGCTCTTTCCCTTCATGGTACTCTCGGAGCTGCTTGTTTCCTCGGGTGCCGCCGAGCTTGTATCAAAGGCGGTCGGCGGAATTTTCGAGAAGCTTTTCGGTATACGGCGCGAGGGGTGTATTGCTTTTTTGCTCGGTATCGTTTGCGGATTCCCGATAGGCACAAAGAGCGCGGTGTCGCTCTATGAAAGAGGGAAAATAAGCAAGCAGGAGCTTGAACGGCTGTTGAGCTTTTGCAACGGACCGAGCTCGGCGTTTCTTATAAGCGCGGTGGGCGTGTCTTTATTCGGTTCGCGTGAGTTCGGGATAATGCTTTATGCGGTCGAAATTATCTCCGCGATTATTATAGGCATTGGCGGAAGATTCTGCTTTTCGCACAAAAGGCAGAAGGAGACATTTTGTGAAAGCGCGCCGAAGGCGACTTCAAATGGCTCCGGCCTGTTATCTGTCGTACAGGCAGTTACGTCAAGCGCCGTGGGAATGCTTTATATCTGTGCTTTCGTTGTATTCTTTTCCGCCGTTACGGGGATACTCAACGTCTATGCCGATGCGGCAAAGCTTCCTTACGAGTTGAAAACCGTAATAGTCGGATTTTTTGAAATGACGGGCGGCGTGGCATCTGCCGCAAGCCTGCCGAGATATTCTGCCTGTCTTTGTACCGCTGCTATGATCGGATGGTCGGGACTGTCGGTGCATTTTCAGCTCGTCAGCCTTTGTTCCGACCATAAAATAGCCTTTCGTCCGTATTTTGCGGCAAAGCTTGCCCGCGCTCTCTTGAACCTGCTGTTTGTCGCTGTCGGCTTGCGGCTGTTCGAAGAGCATCTGCATTTCGGTCAAAGCATCGCAAGCTCTTTTTTGATGGCTCCGAAACTTCACCCCATCCATATTTTCACTCTCGCGATTTTCGGAGTTGTCAGCTTGTGCTTGTCTTTTAGGCGGGTCAAATAGCTTTTGTATCGAAATTTTCAGCGTTTTTTCGGGAAAGGTGGTGCCAAAGAAAGCCTTGAAAACTCTACACGCAGCGAAGCGGAGTTGTTCTCCGAAATAAATCCGCGAAAAAAGCAAACACAAACTTACTGTCTTTTAGCCTTGCTTTCGCAATAGATGCAGCGATATACGCTGTGTTCGCGGTCTGTGAGTTTAAAGACGTGCGACAGCTCCTGCTCGGTAGAGGTAATGCAACGGGGGTTTTTACATTTTACGATATCGACTATCTCGAGAGGCAGCTCGGGATGATATTTACGCACGTTTACTCCGTTTTCAATGAGGTTTACAGTGAGGTTATGGTCGATATATCCGAGCACGGAAAGATCGAGCTCGATATCCGAATCTATCTTAATGATATCCTTTTTGCCCATTCTGCGGCTTACGGCGTTTTTTATGATAGCGACGGTACAGTCGAGCTTATCAAGACCGAGAAAGCGGTATATCTCCATTGCCTGACCTGCTTTTATGTGGTCGATGACCACGCCGTTTTTGATCTCGTCTACGTTCATTTTTTTGCCTCCTCCAAAAGCATTTTGATAAGAGCCATTCTGATATACTTTCCGTAAAGCACCTGTTTGAAGTAGCAAGCTCGGCTGTCGCTGTCGACTCCGACGCTGATCTCGTTTACACGGGGCAGGGGATGCATTATGCAAAGGTCATCTTTGGCGAGAGACAACTTTTCGACGGTAAGGATATAGCTGTCCTTAAGTCGGATATAATCCTGCTCGTTGAAGAAGCGTTCGCGCTGTACACGTGTCATATAAAGTATATCGAGCTTTGGAAGGCTGTCCTCAAGAGAGGTCGTTTCGGTATATTCGATACCCTTGCGGTCAAGTATCTCGCTCTTGACGTATTCGGGGAGCGTCAGCTCGCCCGGAGAGATGAGTACGAGGCGTATACCCGTATATCTCGACAGAGCCGTTATAAGCGAATGTACGGTCCTGCCGAACTTAAGGTCGCCGCAAAAGCCCACGGTCATATCGCAGAGCCGACCCTTTTCGCACTTGATAGTGAGAAGGTCGGTAAGCGTCTGTGTTGGGTGGTTATGACCGCCGTCGCCCGCGTTGATGACCGGGATCGTTGAATTCATGGCAGCTACCATGGGCGCGCCCTCTTTGAAGTGGCGCATTACCATAATATCGGCAAAGCAGGATATTACCTTTGCCGTGTCGGCGACGCTCTCTCCCTTGGATGCCGATGAGCTCTGCGCTTCGGAAAAACCGAGAACGTTTCCGCCGAGTTCCATCATTGCCGCCTCAAATGAGAGGCGTGTCCGTGTCGAGGGCTCGTAAAAGAGAGTAGCGAGCTTCTTTCCCGCCGCGATCTTTGAGTATTTCTCGGGGTCTGCCATTATATCCTCTGCCGCGGCAATGAGATCTTCGATCTCCCTGACGGTCAGATCTTCAATTCCGATAAGGTGTCGCATACTTTATGTTCCTTTCGCTTTGAATGGTGGAGATTACGGTCGCGGATCATTCCTTTGCACCGTTTATTGCAAGGTAGTTCTTGATGCGTGCCACGTTCTCTGCGTTAGCGGGATCTTCTTCAAGATACTCGATTATGTCGTAAACATTTACTATCGAATATACGGGAAAACCGAATTCGTCCTCGATCTCTGCCATCGCGCCCTTTTCGCCCTTGCCCTTTTCCTTGCGGTCTACCATTACGAAGGTAGCGCGTATCTTTACGCCGTCAAGCGTCTTCATATTTTCGATGCTCTCGCGGATAGCGGTTCCTGCGGTGATAACGTCCTCAACGATGACTACCTCTTGACCTTCAGTGGGTCTGTAGCCTACGAAAATACCGCCCTCGCCGTGATCCTTCGCTTCCTTTCTGTTGAAGAAGAAGGGCAGGTCAAGTCCATGCTTGGAAAGTGCGCACGCCGCGGATACGGCGATCGGGATACCCTTGTATGCGGGACCGTACAGGACGGTTTTTTCATTTCCTATTTTCTCAAGGTAAGCCTTTGCGTAGAACTCACCGAGCCTTGCGATCTGGTCGCCCGTTTTGATGTCGCCTGCGTTGATGAAATAGGGTATCTTTCTGCCGCTCTTTGCGGTGAAATCTCCGAACTTAAGAACGCCTGCGCCTTTCAAAAATTCTATAAATTCTCTCTTGTAGCTTTCCATTTCAATATCTCCTTATTATTTTCAGTCCACGAACTCGGATACGCATCTTCTGTATGCGGCGACGGGATCCTCTGCTGCGGTAATGGGTCTGCCGACGACGATATAGTCGGAGCCGATCTTTTTAGCCTCTGCGGGAGTCATAACTCTTTTCTGGTCGCCAAGGTCTCCGTCTGCAAAACGAACGCCGGGTGTAACGGTGACGAAGTCTTTTCCGCAGGTATCATGTACCTTTCCCGCCTCGAGCGGTGAGCAAACGACGCCGTCAAGACCTGCAACCATTGCGTTGTGGGCGTAGTGCATAACAACATCGGCGATCGGTTTTTCAATGAGGAGATCCTTTTCCATGCTTTCCTGATCGGTAGAGGTGAGCTGTGTAACGGCTATAAGCATGGGGCGGCTTCCGTCCTCGCGCGTAAGACCCTCGATGGCTGCCTGCATCATGCGTACCGTGCCTGCGGCGTGAAGGTTTGTCATATCAACATCGAGTCCGGAGAGGACTGCCATTGATTTTTTAACCGTATTCGGAATATCGTGGAGCTTAAGATCGAGGAATATCTTGTGTCCGCGTTTTTTTATCTCGCGAACTATGGATGGTCCCTCGGCGTAGTAAAGCTCCATGCCTATCTTAACGAAGGGCTTCTCGTCCTTGAACAGGTCGAGAAATTTAAATGTCTTCTCTGCGCTGTCGAAATCGCAGGCGATGATCACGTCTTTTCCCATTTTATTTAACTCCTTTAATTATTTCCGAAAGTGAATTGATGCCGTATTTTTCCATAGTTGACGGAAGCTGTTCGATTATCTTCTTGCAGGCGAATGGATCGACGAGATTTGCCGCGCCTACCTGCACTGCAGTTGCTCCTGCGAGCATCATTTCGATAACGTCCTCAGGCGAGGACACTCCGCCCATGCCGACAACGGGAATATCGACGGCGTGAGCCACCTGATATACCATACGCACTGCGACGGGGAAGATGGCAGCACCCGAAAAACCGCCCATTTTATTGGCGATGACCGGCTTGCGTGTCCTGATATCTATTCTCATTCCGAGAAGAGTGTTTATAAGGCTTATGCCGTCGGCGCCTGCCGCCTCGCAAGCCTTTGCTATGCTGACGATGTCTGTGACGTTCGGCGAGAGCTTGACGATGATGGGCTTGGTGGTAACCGCCTTGACAGCCCTCGTAACCTCTGCCGCCGCGTCTGCCGACGTGCCGAAGCTCATTCCTCCGCCGTGGACGTTCGGGCAGCTGACGTTGACCTCTATCCAGCCGACCTGCTCGCACTTGTCTATCCTCTCACAGGTGTAAACATACTCATCAACAGAAAATCCCGAGACGTTTGCCATTACCTTTTTATTAAAGCATTTGGCGAGCTTGGGCAATTCAACTCCGATGACCTTATCGACTCCGGGATTCTGAAGCCCGACGGCGTTTATCATTCCGTTCGGACATTCTGCGATCCTCGGAGTGGGATTTCCGAAGCGCGGCTCCTTTGTGGTTCCCTTGAAGGAAAATGTGCCGAGGATATTTATGTCATAAAGCTCGGCAAATTCATAGCCGAAGCCGAATGTCCCGCTTGCGGGAATGACGGGGTTATCAAGCTCGATCTTGCAAAGCTCTACTTTCATTTCTCCCATAAGATATCCTCCTTTTGCATAACGGGACCCTCTTTGCATATACGCTTGTATCCCGTGACAGTCTTGCAGGAGCAGCCCATGCAAGCACCGAAGCCGCAACCCATACGTTCCTCGAAGCTGAAGCTTCCGCCCGTGTTCGATCTCGAGTAGACCGCTTTAAGCATGGGCTCGGGTCCGCAGGTGTAAAAGTGCGTATAATTTATCTTATCCATTACATCGGTTACAAAGCCCTTGGTTCCGTAGCTTCCGTCGACGGTCGTAACGTAAACGTCGGCGCCGAGCGCCTTGAATCTTTCCTCGTAGAAGACCTCATCCTTTGAGCCGAATCCGAGAATGACCGAGCATTTTTTGCCTTCTTTCGCAAGCTTTCGGCAAAGAAGGTACATGGGCGGTACGCCTGCGCCGCCGCCGATAAGAAGAGGAGCATCTCCCGACTTTTGCAGGTCGTAGCCGTTGCCGAGACCCGTAAGCGCCTGCCAAACATCACCTTCTTTTGCGTGCGACATCACATCGGTACCCTTGCCGACCACTTTATATATAAGCGTGAGCTCATTTCCCTCAAGATCGCAGACCGATATAGGTCTGCGAAGGTAGAAGCCGTCGAGTTTTATGTTTACGAACTGTCCCGATGCTGCAATATCACTCGTATCGCCTTCAAGCACACACTCATACGTATTCTTTGCGATGAGACGATTGCTTTTTATTGTAAAAAGTGTATCTTTCATATTATCCTCAAAATCTGCTTAATAGGTTAAGCGGTTTTCTTTCCCCGAGTTTATCTCAGCTGTCGATGGTGGAAATTGTTATGGTAATATCCTCAAGGACGTCGAGCAGAACGCGGACGGTGTCGAGCGATGTGCAGGTCGTGATATTGTTTTCCACCGCGAGGTGTCTTATCTCGTAGCCATCCTTCTGCTGATCCATAGAGCCCACGCTGCTCGTGTTTATCACGTAAGCGATATGACCCTGTTTCATAGATTTGGGGATATCGTCAGAGCCTTGACCTATCTTGCCGCGCTCTCTGGTTCTTATGCCGTTCTCGCGCAAGAATCTGGCGGTACCTGTGGTAGCCTCAATATTGAAACCGAGGTTGTAGAATCTGCGAATAAGAGGAAGTGCTTCCTGCTTGTCCTCGTCCGCGATGGTAACGAGGATCGTTCCGTAGTTCTTTACCTCCATGCCGGATGCCTGAAGTGCCTTGTAGAATGCGCGGTTGAGCGTGTTGTCGTATCCTATCGCCTCGCCTGTTGACTTCATCTCAGGTGAGAGGTAGGCATCGGCGCCGCTGATCTTTCTGAACGAGAAGACCGGAACCTTGCAGTACCAGCGCTTCTTTTCTGCGGGATAGAGGTCAAAGATACCGAGCTCCTTGAGCGACTTGCCGAGAATTACCTCGGTGGCAATATCAGCCAACGAGTATCCGGTAGACTTGGAGAGGAAGGGAACCGTTCTCGAGGAACGGGGGTTTACTTCAATTATATAAACGTCGTCCTTATCGTCAACGATGAACTGAATGTTGAACAGACCCACAATTCCGATTGCAAGTCCGAGCTGTTTGGAGTAGGTAAGGATCTTGCCTTTTACGTTGTTCGAGATGCTGAACGAGGGGTAAACGCTGATGGAGTCGCCGCTGTGGACGCCTGTACGCTCAACGAGCTCCATGATGCCCGCAACGAATACGTCGCGTCCGTCGCAAATAGCGTCGACCTCGACCTCTTTACCCTGAATGTAGTGGTCAACGAGAACCGGCTTATCCTCGTCGATCTCGACTGCCGTGCGCAGATAGTGGCGGAGCTGATTTTCGTTGGCTACGAGCTGCATAGCTCTGCCGCCGAGCACGAAGCTGGGGCGGACGAGCACGGGATATCCTATACGCTCTGCTACCTTGACGCCGTCTTCGATCCCGGTTACTGCCTGACCGCAGGGCTGAGGAATACCGAGAGACGAAAGGATCTTTTCGAATGCGTCACGGTTTTCCGCACGCTCGATAGCATCACAGTCGGTACCGATGATCCTGACTCCCTTAGCCGCCAGCGGAGCGGCAAGGTTGATGGCGGTCTGACCGCCGAGCGATGCGATAACGCCTATGGGCTGTTCAAATTCGATGACGTTCATAACGTCCTCGACGGTCAGCGGCTCGAAATAGAGCTTGTCTGCCGTCGTGTAATCGGTAGAAACTGTCTCGGGATTGTTATTTATTATGATAGCCTCATATCCGCAACGGCGAATGGTGTTTACGGCGTGTACGGTCGAGTAGTCGAACTCAACGCCCTGTCCGATACGGATGGGGCCTGCGCCGAGAACCACGATCTTCTTGCGGTCGGTAAGTCTTGAGTCATTATTTCCCGTGTAAGAGGAGTAGAAATAGGGGATATAAGCTCCTACGTGTGCGGTATCTACCATGCGGTAGATGGGGAAGAGCTTTTCCTCGTGTCTCATATCGTATACCGCGCACTCGGTGGTATTCCAAAGCTTTGCGATGAACTTATCCGCAAAGCCCATTATCTTCGCCTCGCGAAGAAGCGCGCGGTCGCCCTTGTTCTGTCTTAGCTTGTTTTCCATATCGACTATCTTCTTGAAAGACTCGATGAAGAAGGGAGCTATCTTAGTGATATCCGCGATCTCGGAAACACTGTGCTCGCGGCGTAGAAGCTCGGAAATTGCGAATAGGTTGTCGTCATGAAAATCTGCGATGTAATCGGTCAGCTCTCTGTCCGACCGCGAATCGAACTTTGCCATGTGAATGTGGCAAACACCGGTTTCAAGAGAGCGTACCGATTTGAGCAGGCATTCTTCAAGTGTCGAGCCGATACCCATACACTCACCGGTCGCCTTCATCTGCGTGCCGAGCTTGTTGGGTACCGAGGTGAATTTATCAAATGGGAAGCGGGGGAACTTTGCAACAACATAGTCGAGGCCGGGCTCAAAGGAAGCCTTTGTTCCCGCAACGCTGATCTCGTCGAGCGTCATACCGACCGCGATCTTTGCGGTAACACGCGCTATGGGATATCCGCTCGCCTTGGAAGCAAGGGCAGAGCTGCGCGATACTCGGGGGTTTACCTCAATGAGATAATACTCGGAGGAATTGGGGTTGAGGGCAAATTGCACGTTGCATCCGCCTTCGATCTTGAGCTCGCGGATGAGCTTGATGGCACTGTCGTTGAGCATCTTCAGGTCGTGGTCGTTGAGCGTCATGATGGGAGCAACTACCAAACTGTCTCCGGTATGAACGCCTACGGGGTCTATGTTTTCCATACCGCAAATGGTAATGGCGTTATCAGCGCTGTCGCGCATGACCTCAAATTCGATCTCCTTGAATCCGCGAACGCTCTTTTCAACGAGCACCTGATTTACGGGAGATGCCGCAAGTGCGCCGACCGCAAGCTCACGAAGCTCGTCCATATTGTTTACAAAACCGCCGCCCGTGCCGCCAAGCGTGAATGCCGGGCGGAGGACCAATGGGAATCCGATCTTTTCTGCCGCCACTATTGCCTCGTCGAGTGTGTTTGCGATCTCGGAGGGGATCACCGGCTCACCGCAAGCCTGACACAGCTCCTTGAAGAGCTCTCTGTCCTCTGCACGCTCGATACTCTCACTTGAGGTACCGAGAAGCTCAACACCCGCTTCGCGGAGTATGCCCTTCTTTTCAAGCTGCATGGCGAGATTAAGTCCGGTCTGTCCGCCGATTCCGGGGACGATGGCGTCAGGGCGCTCATAGCGGATTATTTTTGCTATATATTCAAGAGTCAACGGCTCCATGTATACCTTGTCCGCGATAGTCGTATCGGTCATGATGGTAGCGGGGTTTGAGTTTACGAGAATTACCTCATATCCTTCCTCTTTGAGCGCAAGGCACGCCTGAGTGCCGGCATAATCAAACTCAGCCGCCTGACCGATAACGATAGGTCCCGAGCCGATTATCATTACTCTTTTTATGTCTTTCCTTTTTGCCATTTTAAATACCTCTTATATTATTCTTTGTTAAACTCAGTATAAAGATAAGCGAGCTTTCCGCCCGATACGGTTGCGATGCACCTGCCGTATACCCGTCTGTTCTCAAACGGAGTGCACCTGCCCATGGAAGCAAATTCCGATACGTCTATTCTGTACTCTTTTTCCAGATCGTAAACACAGTATCCGTCGGGGTATATTCCGAATCTCTTTGCGGGATTCAGCGACATAAGCTCGACAAGCCTCGTGAGCGTAATGACGCCTGTTTTGACAAGCTCGGTGTAGAGCACCGCAAAGGCACATTCAAGCCCGACTATACCGTTAAGACTCCTGAGTCCTTTGGATTTTTCCTCGGCGGAGTGGGGCGCGTGGTCGGTTGCGATCATATCTATCGTGCCGTCCTTTATGCCCTCGATCAGCGCAAGTCTGTCGCGCTCGGTGCGTATCGGAGGATTCATACGGAATCGTCCGTCGTCGAGCACATCTTTATCAGAGAAAACGAGGTAGTGCGGAGCGGTCTCGCAAGAGATATCAATTCCGCGCTTTTTTGCGTTGCGTATCAGCTCAACACTCTCTGCCGTGGATATGTGGCAGACGTGGTAGGATACGCCGGTCTCGGAGGCAAGCTCTATGTCGCGCTCGATCTGTTTGTACTCCGCCTCGGGCGAGTCCTTGATCTGTGTACCGTCCTCGCAGTGAGCTGAAATTACCTTGCCGAGTTTTTTTGCTCTTGTCATCGCCTCGCGCATAAGCGAGGAGTTGTCGACCCCGCGTCCGTCGTCCGAAAAGCCGCAAACGAGCGGAGCTATATCTTCAAGGTCGGAGAGAGATTCACCCTTCTCACCTTTGGTTATGCTTCCGAAAGGGATCACCTTTATTTTTGCATCTCTGTTTATGATATCCAACTGTTCTTGCAGATTCGGGATACTGTCGGGAACGGGTGAGAGATTCGGCATCGTGCAAACCGCACTGTAACCGCCCCTTGACGCCGCCGCGCTGCCGCTTGCGATAGTTTCCTTATAAGAAAAACCCGGTTCACGAAAATGCACATGCACATCGACAAAACCGGGAAAAACAACGTATTTTGAACAATCAACGGAGACATCACGGGAAAGAGATGTCTCGGCGACGAAATTATCGTTCTTTTTAAATATGGGCTCCTGCAAAAAAACAGAAGGATCAGAAAAAGTTATCTTCATTTCCAAACCTCCCTCTGCAAATATTTTTATCTTATTTATTATACAACATTTATGTCTCTTTGTCAAGTTTTTTTGAGAAAAATCCTTCAGGTGAAATTACATAAAAATATCATTTGCGCGGGGGCATAAATTGGAGGATAAATAAAAGGCGGCAAAAAAATAATATTAAAAAAACTAACTAATGGAGGGCTGCGCGCCCTCCACCCCGCTTCTTTTGGAGGGCTCCGCCCCTCCACTCCGCAAACTTTTTGAAAAAAGTTTGATCAAAAACTTTACACGAGGATATGGTATTTTTTATAATAAATAAAATAAAAAGCTTTCTCGGCAGCGATGAGCTGTCCGAGAAAGCTTCCTCAGAAAAACTACTCGTTATCAAATTTAAACTGTATAAACCGGCTGTGATGCCATAAACTTCCTCGTAGAAAGTTCTTTGGAGCCACCTTTCTTCTAAGAAAGGTGGCAGAAAAAACTCAACGCCAACCTTATTATTCGGCGTCAGCGACCTCTGCTTCCTGAGCGTAGTCCTCCGGCATAGCCTCAGCCTCAGCCTGAGCCTCGTCGAGGAGAGCGCGGATAGAAAGGCTTACCTTATGCTTTTCCTCATCGATAGCGGTGATCTTAGCGTCGACGACCTGACCTACCTCAAGGACGTCAGCGGGCTTACCGATCTTCTGCTGTGCGATCTGAGAAATGTGGATAAGACCGTCAACGCCGTCAACGATCTCGGCAAATGCGCCGAAGGGCATAAGGCTTACGATCTTAACCGAAGCAACGTCGCCGACAGCGTACTTACTTGTGAAGAGATACCAGGGGTTGGTGTCGTCTGTCTTGTATCCGAGAGAGATCCTCTTCTTTTCAGCGTCGAAGCTTTTAACGAAAACTGTGATCTCGTCGCCGACCGATACTACTGCTGCGGGGGTAGCGATGGGCTTCCAGGAAAGCTCTGTTTTATGTACCATACCGTCAACGCCGCCGAGGTCTACAAACGCACCGTAAGCGGTCATACTCTTAACGACACCGGTGTATACTTTACCTTCCTCGATGTTCTCCCAGAAAGCTGCCTCTTTTGCACGGCGGAGCTCTCTCTGAACGACGCGGATCGAGCCGATAGCCTTATTGCCTTTGATCTCAATGATCTTAAGGCTTACTTCCTCTCCATTGAGAACAGCGAGATCGCCGTCCTTCGGAACACCCGTCTGAGATGCGGGAACGAATACCTTGGTAGCACCGACGAGGACGTTCACGCCGCCCTTTGTGATCTCGACTACCTTACCGGTAACGACATCTCCGTTCTCGTGAGCGTTGACAATGTTCTGCCAGTTCTTGGCGCTGTCAACAGCCTTTTTTGAAAGCTCTGCGATACCCTCGATATCGCTCACTCTGCCCACGCGGCCTTCGATCTGGTCGCCCTTCTTATAAAGGTCTGTAAGCTTTACAGAAGGATCGTCTGTGATCTGCTCAGCCTTGATAATGCCGGTTACCTGTGCACCGACGTCGATCTGAAGTTCGGCGTCTGTCACGTAGGTTACCGTTCCGGTAACGATGTCTCCTGTATTTAAAGTTTTGAAAGATTCTGCGAGCATGGCTTCGAAATTTTCATTCATTTCGCTCATTTTGTTGTATACCTCCTGAATTACGCCTGACGGGGTGGATGCACCCGCGGCTATACCCACTTTCGTGTGGGCTGACGTTTTTATTAAATTGTTAACCGCAAGCTCGTCCGCTCTTTCAATCCGAAGAGTCTGCGGGCAATTTTCTTTGCATACGGCAAAAAGCTTTGCTGTGTTTGAGCTCTCCTTGCCTCCGATGACTATCATGATGTCGGATTTGGCTGCGAGAGCGGCGGCTTCCTTCTGCCGCTGGTCCGTAACACTACATATTGTATCAAAAATTAACGCATTTGTACATACTTTTTTCAAAACTTTTTGTGCTTTTCTCCATTCTGACAGTTTTTGGGTCGTTTGAGTTGCCAAAATCGGAGTTTTATTGGTTATTTTGACGAAAAGCTCGCCTTGGAGAGCCTGCTCAAGCTCATCGGCATCGGCGAAAACGTACTTTTCATGCTCGAAATAGCTCATGATGCCAATGACTTCCGGGTGCTCTTTTCCTCCGAGAAGAATGAAGATATTATTTTCGCTCGAGTGCTTTTGCGCTATGTTATGTATCTTTTTTACGAACGGACATGTGCAGTCCACGTACTTGAAAGCGGGATTTTTACGTGAAAGCGAGGCGAGAAGCTCCTCATCCTGCTTCGGAATACCGTGCGCACGGATAAATACGGTCACGGGAGAGCTCTCGGATGCGCTGTTTGCGATCGTCCGGACTTCGTCTATCGACGCAACCGATACGCCCCTGCTCTCAAGCATGGCGTTGTAGGTGTCGTTATGTATCAACGTACCGAGAGTGAATATCCGTTCGCCGTGTGCGCAAGTGTCAATAGCCTTTTGCAGACTGTCCGTGGCGCGCTTGACGCCAAAGCAAAAGCCTGCTCCGTTTGCGACAGTTATTTCCATATTTACCTCATAAAATTTTACTTTTTCTTGCTTTTCTTGCTTTTGCGCTCCTCCTCAAAGCGCTCTCCGATGTCGCAGATCTTATCAAACACAATATTCGTGATACGAGCGTATTCGCCGCTTGCCTCGGGGTCGTACTCAAGCGACTCAAAGGGTATCATATCCCCGAGTATGATATAGGTACGGCGGAAGAGCCTGAAGCGATTGTTTTTTCTCCATATATAAGCGGGAACGATATTTGCCTGTGCTTTTGTGGCTATCAGTGCCATACCGTTCTTTGTATGCGTGCCGCGAGGATCCTCTCCCGGATATCTGTGTCCCTGCGGAAAGATGCCGAGAACCTTGCCGCTCGAAACGAGAGACACGGCGTTCTTGATCGCGCCGACATCGCTTCCGCCGCGGTCGATGGGAAATGCGCCGAGCAGACGTATGAGCGGGGCGAGCACGGGAATCTTGAATATCTCCTTTTTTGCCATGAAGCATACCTGATTTTTTCGGAATGCATAGCAGAGAGCTATGGGGTCGGTAGCAGAGACGTGATTGGCGCAGAGGATACATCCGCCCTCGTCGGGCTCTTTTTCTCTGTTTATTATTTTGTAATTGAATATGACACCGACGATTCCCGCGAAGATCGCGTAAATGATACGATAAGCGCGGCTGCCCGTCTTTTTGACCTTTTTCTTCTCAGCCATCTATCTCTGCACCAACCTTTTCCTTGGCGATTGCAATGACTGCCTCAACGCTTTGCTCCGGATCAAGATCGCTGTTGTCGAGCAATACCGCGTCGTCAGCCGCTCTGGTGGGTGCGATGGAGCGTGAGCTGTCGGCGTTATCTCGGCTTATCATTTCATTGAGAACGTCCTCATACCTGACGTCCTGACCCTTTTGTATGAGCTCCTTGTAGCGACGCATGGCGCGGCACTCCGCAGATGCGGTCATAAATATCTTCACCTCTGCGTCGGGAAGTATGACCGTACCGATATCCCGTCCATCCATGATCACGCTGTTGTGTCTTGCGATCTCTTTCTGCGTTTGGAGCAGAAAGGCTCTTACCGCCGGGATGGCCGATACCGCGGATGCGTACATAGACATCTCGGGTGTTCGGATGGCGTCGCCGTGATCTTTTCCGTTGAGATAAACTACCTGATCGCCGTTCTCGTATTTTACCTCTATGGAGAGAGTGTGGAGAAGTGCGCCGACAGCCTCAGCGTCCTTGGGGTCGACGTTGTTCTGCTTTACATATAGTCCAACCGTGCGGTAGAGCGCACCTGTGTCGACATAAAGTATATCAAGCTTTTTTGCCACTGCCTTGGCGATACTGCTTTTTCCCGCTCCGCCGGGACCGTCAATTGCTATATGAAACATATGACCTCCGTAATATGGCGCTGTGCGCCGAATGATTTTTTGCTTTGCTTGCCGGCTCATCCGAGTACGGCGAATGCCGCACTCTCGCCTGCGAGTACGCCGGTGGAGAATGCTATCTGAAGATTGTAGCCGCCGGTATAAGCGTCTACGTCAATGATCTCACCTGCAAAATAGAGGCGTTCGCACAGCTTTGATTCCATCGTTTTCGGGTTTATCTCCTTGACCGATACACCGCCCTTTGTGATGATCGCCTCATTTATAGGTCTTAGCCCTGAAAGCGGTATTCTCAGACAGCGAATGACCGAAACGAGAGAAAGACGTTCTTCTTTGGTTATGGAGTTTACCTTTTTTCGTTCGTCGATTCCCGAAAGAGAGATGATGACCGGTATCATTTTCTGCGGAAGAAGATCGCCGAGCGCGTTGACAAAGTCCTTGTTTGAATATTTACTGAAATCCGAGAGTATTCTTGCATCGAGAGTTTTCTCGTCAAGCGCCGGCTTGAGATTTATCCGAGCCTCGTAATTTCCCGACGCTATATCGGGGATATGAGCCGATGCCGAGAGCACCATCGGTCCGGTCAGACCGAAATGCGTGAACATCATCTCTCCGAAGTCGGAATATATCTCCTTTGAGTCGGATCTTCGGACGATCGACAGCGACACGTTTTTAAGCGAAAGTCCTTGAAGGGCGGGGCATAGCTTGCTGTGGGAGACCATCGGCACCAAGGATGGGAGAAGCGGTGTTACGGTATGTCCCGCAGACTTTGCAAAGATATATCCGTCGCCGTCCGAGCCTGTCCGCGGATATGATCTTCCGCCGGTGCATATTATTACCGCTCCCGCATAATATTCGCCGCGCTCGGTAACCACTCCGCACACGGCGGAGTTATCGATAATAATCGAGAGAACTTTTTCGTTTACTGTCCTGACGCCTGTGCTTTTGGCGGTGCGGACGAGCGCTTTTACGATATCGTCGGCTCTGTCGGATACGGGAAATACACGCCTTCCGCGCTCGACCTTAAGAGGAACGCCTGCCGACTCGAAAAAGACCTGAGTATCCTTCGTGTCAAAGCGATCAAGCGCGCTGTAGAGAAAGCGCGGATTTGTCGGGACATTTTGAAGAAATTCTTCGGTGGAGCAATCGTTCGTGACGTTGCAACGACCCTTGCCCGTAATGGCGAGCTTTTTTCCGAAGCGGTCGTTTTTTTCAAACAGAGTTACCTCGACGCCCATTTTTGCGGCGCTGACAGCAGCCATAAGTCCCGCGGCGCCTCCGCCGATAACGGCAACGCCCGTGCTCTTGCTTTCATTCATATATCTTATCCTTGATTAGTGTCGTATACGTTGAATTCTGCCCATATTTTCTCGAGCTGATGCAGTCTTACGGTAAGCTCGTCCTGCTTTTTACGCGAAACCGCGACGACTATCGCGTTTATCACGCTCAGCGGTGCTACGAGCGAATCGGAGAATGACGCCATATCACTTCGCGCGTAAAGCGTTTGATCCGCGTAGCTTGCTATCGGAGAAGCCTCGCTGTCTGTAAGAGCGATGACATCGGCACCCGATTTCTTTGCAAACGCAACGGCGTTGACTACCTTTTTGGAGTATCTCGGAAAACTGATGGCGACCATAACATCGCCCTTGTCGATGCTTATCATCTGTTCGTATATCTCGGTAGCCGATGTCGCCATGATGAACTTTATGTCGTCGAACATCATGCGCAGACTGTGGTTGAGTGCGCGCGCGAGTACCGATGCCGAGCCGAGGCCGAGAATGTATATGTGCTTTGCGGCGACAAGACTGTCCACCGCGGACTCAAATGCGTCTCTGTCTATCTCTTCGACGGTTCGCTTGATCTTGTCGATGTCCGACATGAGGACCTTCGAAAGAACGTCTCCGTCACCGATGAGATCGTTGGTAACTTCCATTCGCTGAAACGAGGTCAGCTTTGTGCGGACGATCTCCTGAAGAGAATGCTGAAATTCGGGATAACCTTCAAATCCGAGCTCGATGGCGTAACGCACGACGGTGGACTCCGATACGTTTACCGTCGCTCCGAGCTTTGAGGCGGTCATATACGCTGCCTTGTAGTAGTTGTTCAGGATATAATCGGAAATAATTTTCTGGCTTTTAGAGAATTGAGGCATTTTTTCCTCGATCTCGCCCAAAAGATTTCTTTTCATATATTTCTCCGAAATAAAATCAGTTAGTCGTTTGACGCCGCTATATCAGAAAGCGTCCACACTGTATTATATATCTAATTTTCACGAAAGTCAAGAATTTTATTTTAAATCGCCATATATTTCCCTGAAATTATTGTTGTCCGCATAACGAAGAACATCATAACTCCAAACTTGCCTGAATCGATCGTACTCTGATTTTTCCTCCACTGCAGGTGCAGTTTTGTTTTGGCAGTTGTTGCCCACATAAAATAAAAAATCTTTCCCGGGACATTAAGGGTTCGAGAAAGATTTACCTCAGAAGAAGCTGTAGAACAAGTTTGTACAGGATCGGGCTTGATATCACCGAAAAACTTCCTCTCAAAAAGTTCTTTTTGCCGCCTCCCCCGAAAGAAAGGCGACAAAAATTCGATGTACAAGCTAACTGATTTTACAGTTCATCAATCCTTATGACAGTGATCGGTGAAGAAGCCTTCGAGGTTGACTTCGTAAGTATCCTCATCGGTTTTCTTAAATCCGACTGCCTTGATGAGGCGTTCGGTTTGTTCGTCGTTTACCTCTCCGCGGTAGAATGCGTTATGTACTCCGCACAGATCGATAAAATTGAGCGTACCTCTGCCGAGAACAAAGAGTGCCTCAAAATCGAAACTGTTATTTGCGGGTGCGAGATCGTAGATCATTCCGCCTTTATCGGTGATCTTGAATTGGCAGATACCCGCGAGCTCATCGTCGACGGTAGCCGAGTAAGCAAGCAGATCGGGATCGTATTTTATACCGCAACGCAGGCATATCTCCTCCTGCGATATTTTTGACTGAATTGGGAGAACCTTAAGCATATTTACATCCTTTCGATAAAATCGGATTTATTTCGTGTGACCTCTGAGGTAATCGACCTCTTCGGATGATAGGTACCGCCATTTTCCGAGTGCAAGAGAGCCGAGCGACAGCTCTCCGACGGCGACACGGCAGAGCCGCGAGATCTTCAGACCTTGGGTGTCGCACATTTTTCGTATCTGTCGGTTTCTGCCCTCGCAGAGCGTAAACTCAAGAAGAGTAGACGAGCCGTCAAAACCGAGTTCGCGTACCTTTACGGGGAGTATTTCGTAGCCGTCTATTATCATCGGGCGAGAGAGTGCTTCGAGCGTGTCGGATGCTACCTTGCCCGAGACGGTAACGTGGTATATCTTTGGTATTTCGTGGCGCGGATGTGTCAGGCGGTTGGTAAGCTCTCCGTCGTTGGTCATCAGGAGCAGACCGTCCGAATCCATATCGAGACGGCCCACGGGCCAGACTCGTGTCTTTACTCCGGATACAAGTTCGGCGACGGTGTGTCTTGCTTTTTCGTCCGAAAGTGTGGTAACGAAGCCGCGCGGTTTGTTGAGCATTACATAGCACTTATCCTCTCCGTCGGGGAGGACGCGCTTGCCATTGTATTCAACCGTGTCGCGCCCGGGGTCTATTCGCAGACCGAGCTCGGCAACGACACCGTTGACCTTTACGAGCCTTTTTTTTATTTTTTCCTCGGCAGCGCGGCGCGACATAACACCGCAGTCCGAGAAATATTTTTGAAGTTTGACAGATTCCATAAAGAGCCTCGGCTTTTTCGGAAAAATTTGTTCTTGTTCTTTGCGGCAGATCCCACAGTGTAGGCAGCGACGAGCGGCGAAGTTGCGCTTGCTCCGTTTGCGCTGACCGTTACCTGCCCGAGCACGCTTCCCGCGCTGATCGGAGCAATTTCAAATCTCTGCGGAAACTCGACAGACACGCTCTCGCTTCCGCGTATCTTCGGCAGAGTTAGAACGAGCGGGAGCAAATTGACCGCGCTGACGTGGTCCTCTTTCCCGCCCGACACGGCGTATGTGCAGGTGAATTCGCCAGCGTCAAAGAGCGTGGCGCGCTCGTAGTTTTCAAAGCCATAGTCGAGCAGAGCCGTGTGGTCGTTCCAATCGTCGGGTGCGTCGAGCGTTACGGCGATAAGCGTCATTCCGTCCCTCTCGGCGGCGCTGACAAGGCATCTGCCGGTTTTTTTGGTAAATCCGGTCTTCATCCCGATGGCTCCGTCGTACAGGGCGAGCATTTTGTTGTGATTGTGCAGATATCGCACACCCTCTCCGTCGGGATCGGCCTCGGTTGCTCCGAGCGGAACAGTCGTTTTCCCGGTTGAAAATATCGCACGAAGCTGTTCGTTTTTGAGTGCTTCGGAGCTTATTATTGCAAGGTCGTACGCGGTGGTGTAGTGATCTTCGTCGTACAGACCGTGAGGGTTTGTGAAATGAGTGTCGGAGAGTCCGAGGTCTGCCGCCCTCTCGTTCATTTTATCCGCAAAGGCATCTATGCTGCCCGAGCAAAGTATCGCAAGTGCCGCCGCGGCATCGTTTGCCGACTCGAGCAGCAGCGCGTAGAGCAGATCTCTGATGCTGAGGATCTCGCCCTCGCACAGATATATCGACGATCCTTCGATCCCGACGGCGCCTGCCGGCACTGCGATCCTTTTATCAAGCGGCATTGTCTCGGCTATGACGAGTGCCGTCATTATTTTTGTCGTGCTCGCCTCGCCCAACCTCTGCCGCGAGCTCTTTTCACAAAGCACCGTCTTCTGATCCGCTTCGATAAGTACGGCACTGCGCGCCGAAAGTGTCTGCACGGGAAAGTCCGACAGACCGTTTGGCGTGCTTTGCACATTCAAGCAAAGCATGGGTAATATCAGCGCGCAGGAAAGAAACAGCGAAAGCATTTTCGCCTTTTTTGAACATGATACTCTATTCATTTTGCACCCCGTTTGATTTTTCTTGTTTTCACAGTAAATTTATACTGAAGAAAACAGAAAATATTCATAGGGCGGGGTGTGAGCGGAATATATCAGTCGTCGTCGGCAGTCTCCTCGACGTCGTCCTTGGCAAAGAGAGCTTTGATCTTTGCGATGATATCGGGGGTACGCTCGACGAGATCGGCGATCTGATCGACGGGATCTGGCTTGCCCTTGGCGCTTACGTTGATAAATTCAACGTCTCCGTCCTTGTCGCATACGAGGAAGCCCACGGGAACCACCGAGAGACCTGTTCCTCCGCCGCCTCCGAAGTTCTGAGGACGGAGCTGAACGTCCTTCTTTGCGTTGTAGTCAACGCCGCCGGTAGCTATACCTACCGATACCTTTGATACGGGGATGATGACCGTTCCGCCCGTTGCCGCAACGGGATCACCGATGATGGTGTTGGCGTCTACCATCGAGCGAATGTTTTCCATCGAGGATCTGATTATTTCCGGAATCTTGTTTTCGGTTGCCATAATTTTATTCCTTTCAATATTAAGATTTACATAAGTTTATATAAAGTCTTATCCGACTTTATTTGTCTTGCTGTCGTATTCCGCCTTTGCGTTCTTCCGTATCTTGCGGCGTACCGTTTTGAAGATATATTTTATCAGCTTTCCGAGAGCGGCAAAGGCTACGTGGAACAGGTGCCATACGCGAAGCGCGAAGGAGATCTCTATATCTATCTCGCTCTCGTCCGAGCAGAAATCCGCGCTGATATCGATGTCCCTGTTTTGAGGTGTCCTTACCGTTTTGATCTGATCGATCAGGGGAAAGAGGACGTTGATCGCCTGAG
>CAYQEY010000019.1:0-28349 GCA_964416635.1 uncultured Lachnospiraceae bacterium
CGTATCCCCGCCGCGCGGCTCTCAATTGGAAAACGCAGTTTTACAATTGACTAAACGATACATAAATTAAAGGAGAAAAACAAATGAGTATTATTCACGCTACTGTGGAAAATTTTGAGCAGAGCGTTCTTAAGAACGATAAAACGGTCATACTTGATTTTTATGCCGATTGGTGCGGCCCATGCCGTATGCTTGGTCCCGTGCTTGAAAAGATCGCCGATGAGCACGAGGAGATCGCGGTTGCAAAGGTCAATGTCGATGATATTCCCTCGCTTGCACAGAGCTTCGGCGTTACAAGTATTCCCGCTCTTTTCGTCCTCAAAAACGGAGAGATCGTCAATCAGGCTGTAGGGTTTATGCCCAAGGAAAAGGTTCTTGAACTTGTCAAATAAGATATAAAAACAAATCCTTCCCGATGTCGTTTTGAGTCGGGAAGAATTTGTTTTTATTAAAGAGTTTAAGAATTGCCGATTTTTTCCTTGATCTTGTCTTTTTTTCTGAAATGCCAATACACGGGAATCGCGAGGATCGGAAATGCCGCGCCTACAAGTAATCCGAGCTTCATTCCGATCTGCTCCCCGGTTATGCCGAGAGTGTTTCCAAGCATTATAACGCTCGGGTTTGCGATTGCCATATCGGTTACAAGACCGACAAGCTGAGGACCGAAGGACGCTCCTAAATCACCGCCTGCCGCCATCAGCGCATAAATGACAACTCCTCCATCGGGAAAACAGTCGGATGCGACGATAAGACTGCCGGGCCAGAGCATTGAAACGCAAAATCCCGTAAATGCACAACCCAAAAGTCCCACTATTGCGAAAGGCGAGAGAGCCGCGATAAGATAGCAGGCAGAAGCACCGAGAGCTCCGAGCAGGAGTGCTCGTGAGGCGTGCTTGCCGATCCTTGAGAAAAGCGTTCTACCGAGCCCGAGCGCCGCCGCGAACATAGCTACACCGAAGATGTCGCCAAATACCTTGTCTATTTCGAAAGCCGCCTCAAGATAGCTCGACGCCCACTGTGCCATGGTACATTCTGCGGCTCCGCCCAAAAATATGGAAAGAATACAAAGCCATACAGTCCTGTTTTTTAAAAATCCGAGTGCTCCCGATATCCTTTCGGGAGTTTTCATTTCGGGTATTTTTGCACCCGAAAAGAGAAGCGAAGAGGTAAGCGGAACCAAAAGAAGCAGGAAAGATAGAATCTGCCAGTTCTCTGATTTGAAAATAAGTAAAAATACGGTTGCGAATATAACCACTCCCACGACACCCCATGCGTATATCGAATGAAGCTTGCTCATCTCTCTGTCGGGGTCGTCTGCGGGTATTGCGGCGATTATCGGACTTATAAGTACCTCGGCAAGTCCGCTTGCGGCTGAGAAAACAACCGTGCCGATAACGAGTCCGAGATATACGTTGTCGGGAAATATATTCGGAGCGAGTCCGTATATCGCAAGTCCGAGCACCGCAAGCAGAGGCATTATTTTTACCGTAAGCGGAATGTTGAATTTGTGAGAAAAAAACGAAAAAATAAGGTCTATCAAAAGCTGGGTAAAGAAGTTTATCAAAACCAAAAGACCGAGCAGAGAATAGGATATGCCGTACAGAGTTCTGAAGGTCAGAAAAAGCAGAGGTGAAAGATTTCCCACTATCGACATGGAAATATTCGAAGAGTAGCACGCCGCCTTCAATCGAGCATATGAATTTTTCATTTGAAAACCGTCCTTTTAAACCGATATTGCTCGTGTAAGTATAGCACAATGTCGGAGCAAAGTCAAGGTTTTAAAATTAAAAAAAGATATCGCACGGAAGAGGCGATATCGCTCAGAGTTATATGTGTTAAATTTAAAACATCACCATAAATCCATTATATCACAGAAAAAGTGTATTGTCAAGATTAAAATGAGCATAACGCACAATTTTTGCAAAATAAATAAAAAATAGTTGTTAAGTTTTTACAAATTGCCATATTGCAAAATTGAAAAAAGTGTGGTATACTATAAACGTAGAAAGGATGGTACAAGCCAATGAGAAACTGAACTTCAGACTTTGGTATAGAGGTATGCCGGATAAATCGGTTTGAGTGTACAGGAGGGTTGTTTAACACGGCGGTGTTACGCTTTTTATAGATGTGAGTGGGATTCAGATCTGAGGATAAATAAAATTTTCAAACCGAGAGCAAAAGCCTTTATATACGAGGTCAGAATTTTCGCCTTTTGCGGAGAGAAGCAGGAAAAACAAAGGGAGCTCACCTCAGAGCATAGTATGTGTGTTTCGGATCTGCGGACGGTAGCGAAGGGCAGACGAAGAAAGGAGGATAACAAAGGATGTTAGATATCAAGAACGAAGAGAGATGACCCTTGGTTGCGGGATTACAACTGCAGTCAAGGGTCATCTCTCATTTTACGGGTTTTGCGGGCGAAAGCCCTTTTTTAATAGCCGCAGGGCTATTGCATTTAGATGCAACAGCCCTGATTTAATTATGTTTACTTTTTATACAAAACAGGTGTCGAGATGATGCCCTCGGGGAGCAATCTGTATTCATACGTCCAGTTGGAACCGCTCGTTCTCCAACAGTCCGGACCAAGCCAACGGAATTTTGCGTCGGCTGTATGGATATTGCCGAAGCAGTTGTGGCGCGAAATATATGCATTGACGCTGATCGTATGATATCCTGCTTTAAGCCTGCCGAGATTTGCAATATAAGGCGGATATGCTATCGTATCGGCCTTTTTGCCGTCAACGTCGACCGTTATTACCCCTGCACGGTAGTGCATCGTCCGGAGCGAAATTTCGGCGCTCTCGTCAAGCGCAAGCGGTATTTTGTAAGAAACCGCTCCGCCGTAGAAGGGAAGTCCTTGCTTTTCAAGGCTATCGAAGTAAAGCTTTTCGGGAAGAGATGTAATTTTTGCGTGTCTGCCCTCTACCTTAACTCCGAAATTTCCGAGAATATAGCAACACTCAACGTCGGTGCGTTCGTCAAAGGGAAGCTTGATGCACAGAACGTTTTTGCCTTTTTTGATAGGTGTAAGAGCGGTCTTGCGTATGGAAATGTCGGTATAGAACCCGAGATCTTTGTATTCTATGTGCTCACCGTTAAAGCATATTTCGGCAAGCTCGGGGTCTTCCAATGCAAGCATCGGAGACGCCACCTCGATCTCACTCTCGAAGCTGTATTCGAGCGTTATGCTATGGCGCGGAATTTTTTTCTCAATGACCCAGGGCTGGATTACCGCACTTACTCGAAGCGGAAGTCCGAGACGCGAGCGAAGCTTGCTGTCGAGACGCAGAATTTCTTCCTCATCCTCAAGCTTTCCGTCGTCAAGAGCAAATTTTGCCTTGTCGAGCAACAGTACATTAGGCTCGGAGAGAGAGTAGTCCACGCTTTCCGGAATAGGTGCGAGCTCTGTGCCAAGGCTCTCTTTTGCAATGTTAAGAGCTTTGTCCGCTTCTCCGTCTCTGAAGAACAGAAGTGCGGAGTCGTAGTCGTAAAGTTCAATAGATACGACGGTATTGTTGCCTTCATATCTGAAGCTGACGGGGTGAACCTCGCCGCTTACAGTGTCCCAAAGCTCCGGAGCATATCTTCCCTTGACGGTCACGTTGTATCCGCGTGCGTTCGAAATGTCTTTGTTGTATGGCTCGTCGCAGTGCGAGAGGAATAGCCAGAGACCGTTTGTATCCTTTCTTATCTGGTGAATGAGGTCGTTCGAGAGTGCACCGTTTTTATAGCGCACATCTACGGTTCTGTAGTCATTCAGTGCTGCAAGAAGAGATGCGCGGTTAAAGGATATTCTATCGGCTTTTTCATAAAGCTTTTGTCCGCGTTCTGAGACAGCGGCGTTTTCGTATTTGGGTGCGTCACCCATAAATATCAGCTTTCCACCCGCCGTAAGGAAGTCCTCGAGTCGTTCAAGCGTTGTGGAGCGAAGAGTCTCGCACTCGGGAACTATGACAACGTCGTATTGCATTGCACCCACAGCAAGCGGCGCGCTTGCCTTCCTGCATTGCTCGGGGAAGAGAGATTCGGATATGAAATCAAAATCGATAGAGCCGCGAAGCAGCCACTCGGTAACGTTATGGAAATTCGATTCCATAGCCGAGCGAACGAGATTTGTTTGCTCCTCGGGTCCGAAGTGCAGCCAATAGCTCTCTACGGGGTGGATAACGCCGACCCTAACCAGTGGTTTGCCTCTTGTAAGTGCTGTATTCACGCGCGCAAAATGGTCCTCAACGTAGGAATATTCTTTATGCCACGATGACTGGTAATGGATAGAAGCCGGATAGTCGCGCTTTGCGTTTCCGTGCATGGATACCCAAGACAGATGCGGTACGCGCACTGTCACGCCGAGCGCCGCCTGCCAGTCGCCGTGGAGCTTATGTCCGCGAAAATCAAAATCCCATCCGGTAACTCCGTAGAGCTCACTCATCATACCGGGACGAGCAAACTGATGTACGGCAGACTGACACTGTTTTGCCGTAGTGAACTCGAAATATGCGCAAAGCATATCTATTCCGGGGATCCCGAACGAGCGATATGAACGCATAGCCTCGCCCAGAGCACTCGTTTGAGAGTGGAGGGTGGGTTCTTCCATCATATGTCCGGTCAGCTCAATGCCGTTTTTGCGGCACCAATTTCCGCATGTGTCGGCAAAGGCCTCGGTAAAGCGGTCGCACACGTGGTCGTGGTAGTGATAGCGTGCAAGCGAAGGCTTACCTTCAGGAAGATCCCAAAGGAGCTCGGGAAGCTTGTCTATGAGAGACTCTCCGTATTTTGCCTTGAAGGTATCGTCAAAATCATCTGTCCACGGCAAGGTTACGTCATTTTTGCTGTCGGCGTATGGAAGCACCGATTTGCGCGAAAATTGCGGCTCGTCGGTAAATATAGCGGGAACTGTCTTGCCGAACTCATCGCCGACCGTCTCCGCATAGCGCTCGTGAGTAACCTCAACGAACTTTTCTATTGCTTTGGGATTGAGCGTATCAATGTATGCCTGGCCGTTAAACCAAGCGTCATTACGAGCGATTTCTCGAATAACGCGCCATCTCGTACCTTCAGAGACATCGCCCTCGGCAAGACGCTTATAGGACTTCAGACACTTATTTTTGTCAAGAACCACATCAAACTCCGCAAGTATCACGTCGGGTTCTTTGACCTGCATCTGGGTGTTGGCGGTGAATCTCAGGTATCTCTGACGGAATTCGGGGGTCTTTGTCAGCAATCCGCCTGCCGCGCCCGAGGGCCAGCGGTCCTCGTCATAGAGCCATGCGAGCATTTTTTTCTTTTTTGCGTGGTCGGTGCAGGCGCGTATGAGCGACATAAACTCATCTGAAAGGTATTCGGTCGACATACCGGTCCGCACGTGCATATGGAATCCGCCAAATCCCATTTCCTTAAAAACGTCGATCTGTCTCAGAAGCTCATCTTTGTCAAGGTCGCAGTTCCATGCCCAAAACGGAGTTCCACGGTATTCTGAGGTAGGGGAGCGAAAAAGCTCGCGGTCAAGCTCTCCGGTTTTTCTGTTGCTGTCGTAGATCATTTTTTTCTCCTTTGTTTATTTCTTGGTTTGTTTGCTTTATTTTGATTTTTTGAGTTTCCTGACATTCTTGTGCCTATTTTTCTGTTGACGGACTTTGCACCGTCAGCTTTTTTAGCGGCGGTCGGCTTACGGTATTGCGTATTTTGTGTTTTCTCGGGGCGCACCAGGCACTCGGGACCGTAGCCGATAAGGTCTTCGCGGTGGAGCTTTATAAGAGCCTCTCGCACGAGTGGAGCATTCTGCGGTCGGTTATATTGCAAGAGTGCGCGTTGGAGCTGCTTTTCGTGATAATCGGTTGCTACGTATACCTGCTTCATGGTAAACGGATCGATACCTGCATAGAACATAACAGTGGATGCGGTTCCGGGGGTAGGATAGTAATCCTGTACCTGTTCCGGGGCATAGTGATCGCGTTTGAGGCAGAGGGCGAGCTCGAGCGCATCGCCGAGCGTTGAACCGGGATGACTCGACATAAGATAGGGAACGAGGTACTGCTCTTTTCCAACCGACTTTGTCAGTTCAAAATAACGCTTGCGGAATTTCTCATAAACATCGAAGTCGGGTTTGCCCATGCATCTGAGTACGGCAGAGGAGCAGTGCTCGGGTGCGACCTTAAGCTGACCGCTGACGTTGTCGCGTACAAGCTTTTTGAAAAAGCTTTCGTCGGGGTCGGCGAGCAGATAGTCAAATCTGATACCCGAGCGGATAAATACCTTCTTGACCTTTGGCAGAGCCTCTATGGCTTCAAGCAACTTTATGTACTCGTTGTGGTTTGCGATAAGGTTCTTACAAGGCGTTGGTGCAAGGCATTTCCGCGACGAGCACACGCCGTCCTTAAGCTGTTTTTCGCAGGCGGGATAGCGGAAGTTTGCCGTAGGACCTCCGACATCGTGAATATATCCCTTGAAGTCGGGCAGCTCTGTGATCTTCTTTGCCTCCTCGACCACGCTTTCAATGCTTCGTGAACGCACCGTGCGACCTTGATGAAATGCGAGCGCGCAGAAATTGCAGCCGCCGAAGCAACCGCGGTTATGCGTGAGTGAAAAACGTACCTCCTCGATGGCGGGGACACCGCCGTCCTTTTCGTAGATGGGATGATAGGTCCGCATATACGGCAGAGCGTAAACTCTGTCAAGCTCCTCACGCTCAAGCGGAGGCATGGGCGGGTTTTGTACGAGCATTTTGCCGTCGTAATGCTCGACTATTGCTTTGCCGTTGATAGAGTCCTGATTTTTATATTGGATACCGAATGCCTCTGCATATTTACGCTTATCCGCCTTGAGTGTGTTGTAGTCGAATTCTGCGGCTATGGGGTAGTGTACCTTCTCGCCCTCTGCACAGATATATACAGTTCCGCGAACATCGCGGATCTTTTTTACGGGAATGCCCTTGTCAAGCAGAGCGGCTATGCGCAAAAGAATGTTTTCGCCCATGCCGTAAGTAAGGATATCTGCGCGGCTGTCAACAAGTATCGAACGTCGTATACTGTCTGACCAGTAATCGTAGTGCGCAAAACGGCGGAGCGACGCCTCAAGACCGCCTATAATTATCGGAACGTCACCGTACGCCTCACGTATACGGTTACAATAGACTATAGTTGCCCTGTCGGGTCGCTTTCCTGCTTTTCCTCCGGGGGAATAGTAATCCGATGAGCGTTTTTTCTTGGCGGCGGTATAATGTGCTACCATGGAGTCTATATTCCCTGCGGAAACGAGAAATCCAAGACGAGGTCTTCCGAATTTTTTGAACTCATCACAGCTTTTGTAGTCGGGCTGTGCAAGAAATGCAATGCGAAAGCCTGCAGCTTCAAGTACGCGCGTGATTATGGCTGCTCCGAACGACGGATGGTCAACGTAAGCGTCTCCGCAAACATAGACAAAGTCCGGACGGTCCCAACCAAGCTCATTCATCTCGTCGTACGTGATCGGCAAAAATCGGTTTGACATATAATGATCCTTTCGGGTGATTTATATGAATCTATTATACATCAAATAATATCAAAAGTCAATTGTCAGTTTGTGTCGGGAGAATGATTTTGCATATCTGCTTTTTTGCCGCCTTTCTTTAATGAAAGACGGCAAAAAAGCAAAATCTGACATAAGCTGTTTTAAACTGACCGGACCCAATACAAGCTAACGGCTTTTTTTCTCAACTCCGAATATCTTGCGAAGTATGGGCATGAAAAATTTAGGGGTATGTAGCAGAATGATCTTCATATTGATTCCTCCTGTATAAAATTGTGGCGCTTTCGCTACAGTATATGCTTTTTTTGCGTGGAGTGCTTATTTTTCGTTTGTTTTTTTCATATTATATTTCTGTATAAAAAAGGGGGTATGTATATGGGTGCTATCGGTGGGATCGCTGATTTAAAAAAGGAGGAAATAGATTTTTCCTCTCTGAACAGAATGAGACTTGCGATGAGTATGCGAGGACGCAAGCGCAGTTCGGCATATATAGGTGGGTGTGTTGACCTTATTTATAACAGCTCTTCTCCTGAGGCTTTCGGAGAGTACGAGGACAGACAGCCCGCGATATTTGAACGAAGCGGAGGTAATTATGCGCTTTCAATAGATTCAGATGATCTGCTGAGCGCGGCTGTTTTTGAACGATACAGGACGGAGGGCATTGATTTTCTCGGCAGACTTCAAGGCGGATTTGCGCTTGCTCTTTTTGACGGAGAGCGAAGAATGCTTTTGCTTGCGCGCGATATAAAGGGTAAAAAGCCGCTATTTTACAGAATATATAAAGGAAAGATATATTTTGCATCCGAGATCAAGGGTGTAACCGAGGCGATAGGCGAAAGAATAACGATAAGCCGCGAGGTCCTCTCGCTTCATCTGACGGCGCCCATGGGAGTATACCGCGCGGCAAACATATTTACCGACATATTTGAGGTATTACCGGGGGAGTGTTTGCTTTTTACCGAACTTGGAATGAGCCGATTCAGGTACAGAGAGCATTTGTCTGTCAGGTCCGGAGGCTACAAAAAGCACAGGGAAACGCATATCCGAAATCTTATTCCGTATCCTACAGAAGATGCAGTGCGCATTGGTGACACGCTTTCCGAGGCGCTTATAGCCTTTGACTACCCACAGTTTGACAGTGATATGCCTGCGCTGTGTGAATTGCTTGACAGTTCTCGAAAAAAAGGAAAGGATAAGCTATTGTTTGAGGATTCGGTGCGTCGCCGGAGCATTTCTTATGCATATGAGCGCGAGGACAGACTCGGAGGATTTTACGGTATATGCGCCGAGGGGCATATACCCCGTGTCGAGCCGAAGGCGGAGACGGATATGACGAGGTATTTGTATCGTTATCTGAGGGAAAGATTCTTTTCACTCAGCACCTCACAGCTTTCTTTGCTTCAAAGTATCCTGGGTGCAAAAAAGCTTGAGTGTCTTATTATGAGGTTTGAAATACAGGATGAAAAAGATAAGGATACGGAAGCAAAGATCCGTATCCTCGGTATGCTTATTCAAACTGTGATGTGGGCGGAGTCGCGCGAGCTTCTGATAAAAAGCACGGGCGACGGAACGGCTCAATCGGCGCTCTCTATAATATAAAGACCGCCCTTGCGCACCGATATCAGCGCACAATTACCGACGATCTCATTTGATACCGTCAGCGATTGGTCACGATTCGACAGAGTGGCGTTTTTAAGAGGATATTTGCATCCTTCAATGTCGACTCCCTTGATCTTATCTCCGTCAGCTATAAGTGACAGATATTTATATCCGCTTCTTGATATCAGAGTGCCGGTAGAGTTTATATACCTGACGCGGTTTTTTCCGTCCGTGATGACGGCATAAATATTCTGCCTGCTGAGCTCTTTGACGATAGCGAGGTTTGCCATCGTGTGGTCGAGCCTTCCGCTCAGCCCCCCTATAATGACGATATCTCGCGCCCCGCGCTCTATTGCGGTATCTACTGCGAGCTGTGTATCGGTAAAGTCCTTTTCGGCGGGGACAGCCACAATTTTTACATTTTCTTCGATTCCGTAGCGGTCGAGTGAATCGAAATCCCCGACGAGTATCTGCACCCGGTCTCCGAGCAGTACTGCATTTTTATATCCCGAATCGGCGGCGATCGTGAGGTCATCCGACTTTGGATGCTCTGTTATGTTTTCGGGATAAACAGTTCCTCCCGCGTAAATAAAAGCTTTCATATTATTATCCTTTTTACCATTTTTTCTTTGCTCTGAGTACTTCATAAAGTTCGCAAAAGCTCTCGTGACGCGATCTCGGAATATCTCCCGAGCGCACCGCCTCAAGTATTGCGCATCCTTCTTCCTTTGTGTGCGAGCATTTGGTGTATTTACATTTACCGATAAAAGGTATAAACTCGCGCATGGTCAGAGGTAGATCGTCTTTTTCAAAGAAATCGAAGCGTTCAAAATCAAGCATTGAAAAGCCGGGAGTATCGGCTATGTAGCCGCATTCAAGCGAGTCGGATAGCGTGTAAAGCTCTGCCTTGCGCGTTGTATGACGACCGCGTTCGATCTTGCGACTGATCTCCGAAGTCGAGAGCTCAAGAGACGGGAACAGGCGGTTGAGAAGAGTTGATTTTCCTATTCCGGAAGCACCTGCAAATGCCGCCGTTTTTCCGTTTGTCAGATTGGCGCGGATAAACTCGTCTATCGGATTAACTTCAATATCTTCGATTGCCGACAGGCAGAAGACGGTAAAGCCGCACTTTTTGTAAAGTGCGGACAGCTCATCGGCGTATGCTCGGTCGAGCTCGCATTTTGTAATAACTATGACCGGCTCTATCTTATTGAATTCGGCTATGCAGATGAGCTTATCGACCGTGCTGAGTATGGGCGAGGGGGATGCTGCCGCCATAGTGATGAACAGATAGTCGAGATTGGACAGTGGGGGACGGATTAGCGAATTTTTGCGTTCGCAGAGCTCGTCGATAACGAAATCGGTGGGTGCATCTTTTTTGTTATTGTTACGCACGGTATCACTATAGCCGCTCGCAGGACAGATGATCACATCGTCTCCTGCGAGCAGAGTAATATTGTTGTGCTTAAAGTTACCGCGCCCGCGGCAGCTTACCGTTTTACCCGAAAGCTCGGTGGGGGTGCCGTCGCACGCCAAAAGGACACGGACTGTATACAGTCCGCCGACGCCCAGCATTATTTTACCGTACATTCGATCTGTCATTTTAGTATTCCTTGATTTTTCGTTATTGTTCGAAATATTTTCCTCCGCTTATGACAAGCGATATTTTCGTTCCCTCTGCTACAGAGCTGCCACGCGGGTATTCCTGTGTAATTACCGTGCCTATCGGTGCATCCGACGGCTCATAGGTAATTTTTCCCGAAAAAAGTCCAAGCTTTATAAGTGTCTGCTCAGCGTCGTATTCGCAAAGACCTTGGAGGTCGGGCATGGTGGCGTATGAGATCTGCTTGCCCATGCTCGCTCTTAAAACTACCGTATCTCCTTCTTCAAGTATACTGCCCTCGGGGTAAGAGCAGCGGATCACCGTGCCTGCAGATACGGTGTCGGAATATTCCTGAGTTACCTTGACGTTAAGCCCGAGATTTTTGAGCGAAAGCTCGGCATCTCGCAGAGACATCCCCGCCATCTTAGGCAGACTGACCTTTTTCTTCTCTTCATTTATAACGAGTGTCAGCTTTATCTTCTCGTTACCCGAGTAAAGTTTTCGTATGACATTTGGGTCGGGGCTTTGAAATATCACGCTTCCGACCTTAGCATTCGGATTGGTTCTGTATATAACGTTGTACTCAAACAGGTCTGTCTGCGTAGCCAGAGCCTCCTCTTTGGAAAGACAGGTGAGGTCGGGAATGACCACCGGGACGTATTTGCCGCCGTATGGTGCGAAAAAAGCCAGCAAAGTTATCACGCCTGATACGAGCGTTACCGAAAGCACGCCGCAGATCGTTCCGAGGAGCAGAGAAGCTCGGACGGGAGGCTTTTTTTGATGGCTTTTTTGCCTGTCTCGAATTCTCTCACAAAAACGTGTGATCCTTTCTGCCAACAGTTTCAGTAGATTAAAAAAACTGTTTCCGTTCTTTTGACTTTCCTTTTCAAACTCGCCGAAAAGATCTATTTCTTCGTTTCTTGCGAGTGCGCAAAACGGACGAAGCGAGCGGACTGCCTTTCGCTGACATACAAAATATCGTTTGTTCGACGCAACAGAGCCGCACCTTTTCTTTTTTGTAAAATGAAATTTCATATACCACCTCTGTAAAAAATATGTACTACAGAGGAGAATGACTCAGCGGCTCTTTTCGTCCTCGCGGCGAAGCTGACCGCAGGAAGCGTTTATGTCGGCACCGAGCGTTCTTCTTACCGTGGCTCGGATGCCGTTATCTTCAAGTGTTTTTGCAAATTTTGCTACCGATTGCTTGCTCGATGCCGAAAATCCGGTCTCTGTGACAGGGTTGACGGGTATGAGATTGACGTGAATAGGGAAGCTGTCGTTTCTTGAAGGGCGCAGTGCGCCGTTGAGCAGCTTTGCAAGTCTTTCTGCGGCGGATACAGAGTCGTTCTTGCCTGATATCAGCGTATACTCAAAGGATATGCGCCTACCGGTGACGGCATAATATTTTTTGCAGGACTCAAGAAGAGCAGAAATATTCCACTTCTTATTTACCGGCATTACAGAGCTTCTTGTCTCGTCGTCAGATGCGTGAAGCGAGATTGAAAGTGTTATCGGCATATCCTCGTGCGAAAGTTTGTCGATTTTGTCGACAAGACCACAGGTCGAAAGGGAAATGTGGCGGTAGCCTATGTTCATTCCGTCTTTACATCCGACAAGATGCAGAAATCTTATAACGTTATCGTAATTATCAAGAGGTTCTCCTATGCCCATCATAACAATATTGGAAATACGTTCACCTGTGTCGTTTTGCGCCACGAGCACCTGACCGAGTATTTCGGACGGAGCGAGATCTCGTACTTTTCCGCCGATAGTCGAAGCGCAGAATGCGCATCCCATGCGGCAACCGACCTGAGAGGAGACGCAGATGGTGTTGCCGTGCCTGTATTTCATGATGACGCTCTCTACGGCATTTCCGTCGTATAGCTCAAACAGATACTTCACCGTGCCGTCAATAGCGGAAACGAGTTTGCGCCGTATCTTCGGAAGTCGGTAATATGCGTGCTCAGACAGCTTCAGCTTGGTCGATTTGCCTATATTTGTCATAGCGTCGGGTGATATGCCCTTGTGCATTTGGGTGAAGAGCTGCTTGGCGCGATATTTCGGCTCGTCCAAAGAGAGAATATATTCTTCAAGCTCATCGGGCAAAAGCGAGAGCAGGTCGGTTTTCTGAATATCCATAAAGACAGTTACTTCCTTGTAAGTTTAGCGATAAAAAATCCGTCCGTGCCGTGAATGTGCGGCAAGAGCGTAATATATCCCGAGCGTGCTTCTATATCTCCGACTATCCATGGGCACAGCTCAAATTCGGCGTGCTCTGCAAGGAAGGCGAGAATATTTTTCTCGTTTTCCTCGGGAAGTATTGTGCAGGTCGAGTAGACCAAAGTGCCGCCGTGCCGAACGTATCTGCAGGCGTTTTCAAGTATCGCGCGTTGTATCGACGGAAGAGTCACTGATTCGGCGGGGTCTTTGTATCTGAGCTCCGGTTTTTTAGCCAAAACACCGAAGCCCGAGCAGGGAACGTCGCAAAGCACTCTGTCTGCGGTGTATTCCAACTCGGAAATGAAATTCCTTCCGTCACAGGCGCGTGTTTCGATGATATCTATGCCCAACCGCTCAGCGCCCGAGCGGACAAGTGAGAGCTTGTTTTCATGCAGGTCGAAGGAAATTATCCTTCCGACGTTGTCCATTCTTATAGCCGATCCGAAGCTCTTTGAGCCGGGGCAGGCGCATATATCGAGCACTAAGTCTTCGCGCTCTGCTCCGAGTACCTCAACGCATATCTGAGATGCCTCGTCCTGAACAAAGAAGAGTCCGTCCTCAAATCCGTAAAGCCCACGAACAGAGCCTTTTACGTAAACGCCGACCGGTGAGTTTGGAGTCAGCGCGGCATCTCCGAGCTTCTTTTTAAGCTCCGCACGGCTGATCTTGAGTGTGTTTGTTCTCAGCGAGGTATCGTTCACCCGCTCAAAAGCCTTGAGTATATTTTCGGTTTCGGGTTCTCCGTAGATATCGATAAGCTTTTTCACAAGCGGGATCGACACCGAGTAGTTGATCGAGAGAAACTTAGTTACGTCATCGCGCGGCGGCAGGGTCATCTTTGTTCGCGTGTGCGACCTGAGTATGGCGTTCACAAATCCCGCACTCCGTTTGGGGCAGAGTGCCACCGTTTCGTTTATTGCGGCGTGCGGGGGAATGCGATCGAGGTACATAAGCTGATATAGACCTATTCTCAGGGCGAACAGGGTTTTTTCGTCAAGCTCGGATATCGGACGCGATGAAAGCGTAGCGATCCGGTAGTCAAGCGTAAGCTTGCGCTCGATAACTCCGTAAAAGATCACGGAGGCGAGCCGCTTGTCCGCCGCGCTCATCTCACTTGCTTCAAGCGCGTGATCAAGCGCTATGTTTGAATACTGTTTACTTTTTTCGGATTTTTGCAAAAGCTCGTAAGCAAGAAGTCTTGGTGTCATATATGTCTTTATCTTCTGTTGCTTCGATTTCCTGCGAGCAAGAGAAGTCTGAGGAGTGTAAGCAACGAAGTGAGAAGCGCCGCAACATAGGTCAATGCGGCTGCGGTGAGGACCTTGCGGGAAGCGCTGAGCTCGTTTGAGTTAAGCATACCCGAGCTTGAGAGGACCTTCAGCGCACGGCCTGATGCGTTGAATTCAACCGGCAGTGTAACAAGCTGGAAAAGTGCTATAGCCGCGTAAAGAAGGATGCCTGCGAGCATAAGTCCGTCGCTTGCCAAAATAAGACCGATAAAGAAGAGTGGTATTGCAAGTGCCGAGCTGAACTGCGTGATCGAAACAAGTCCCGCACGAAGCTTGATGGGACCGTACTGAGTTGCGTACTGTATGGCGTGTCCCGCCTCGTGTGCGGCAACTCCGATAGAAGCGGGAGAGCTTGAATGATACACCTCGTTTGAGAGCCTTATCACGTTTGCCCTCGGGTCGTAATGGTCAGAAAGATGACCGCCGACCTGTTCGATACGTACATGCGAGAGTCCGTTGGAATCAAGTATTTTTCTTGCGGCATCGTAACCGGTCATGCCGCTGTAGGTACGCATGGCGGAATACTTTTTAAAAGTCGTGCTTACTTTTATCTGTGCCCACACCGAGATTATAAATCCGGGAATGACCAGCAATATCGTCCAATCGAATCTAAAGAGTCCGAATATCATAAATTTACCAACCTTTCTGAAATATTTATAACAGATCAGGACAGCCTGTCTCCGACAACTATTTTTCTTCCGCGGATAAAATCGTCTGCTGACATACGCGATTTACCCTCGGGGAGTACGCGCAATATGCGGACAGAACCCTTCGCACACGCCACCTCGATGCCGTCCTCAAGAGATATAACTCTGCCGACCTCATCGCCTGAGTGCTCGCGGCACTCGTCTGCAACGCGGGACTCTATCACCTTGAGCAGTTTTCCGTCAGGCGTATGTGTAAATGCAAGCGGAATTGGCGAGAGACCGCGGATGAGATTATGGAGAGTGCGCGCTTCAAGTTTGAAATCGAGCAGGCAGTCTTCCTTGGTTATTTTTTTTGCGTAGGTCGAGAGCGAGTCGTCCTGCGGTATTCTCGCAGCCTCGCCGCGCTCAAGCATATCAACCGTATCAAGAAGAGCCTTGGCACCTAACGCGCCCAGTCCGTCGTGCACATCCTCAAAATTGTCATTCTCACCTATCGGAAATTCGTATTTCAAGAGCATATCTCCCGTGTCAAGCCCTTCCGCCATATACATCGTGGTAATTCCGGTCACAGACCTGCCGTCGATCACCGCCCTTTGCATAGGAGCGGCACCTCTGTATTCCGGCAGAAGCGAGCCGTGGACGTTGATGCAACCGTATCGCGGATATTCTATCACATTCAGCGGAAGTATCTTTCCGTAAGCCACAACTGCGATAAGCTCGGGCGCGAGAGTTTCAAGCATGGCAATAAAATGTTCGTCTCTCAGAGTGGCAGGCTGATATACCTTGATACCGTTTTGCTCCGCGTACACCTTTACGGGCGGCGGCAGCATTGCATAGCCTCTGCCTTTGGGCTTATCGGGTTGAGTTACGACTCCGCAGATATCGTGCTTGCCCGATTCAACGAGCGCCTTAAGAGAAAAAAGTGCAAAATCAGGCGTGCCCATAAAAAGAATTCTCATATTTTCTCCTTAAAGTTACTCAGTATCAGTCGTTGTTTTCCATTCTTATGGCGCAGTCGATATAAAGCTTTCCGTCAAGGTGATCAAGCTCGTGGCAGAATGCCTTTGCCAAAAGTCCCGAGCCGTTTATATCCACGACCTCACCACGGCGATTCATGGCTCTGACGGTAACGTGCATCGGACGGCGCGTAATGCCCCATCTGCCGGGAATGGACAGGCAGCCTTCCTCGCTCTCCTGCTCACCCGAATAAGCGATTATCTTGGGATTGATAAGCTCGAAAAGTCCCTCGTCCGGAGTTTCTATTACCACTATTCTGCGAAGAACGCCAACCTGTGGTGCGGCAAGCCCCACGCCGTCTGCGGCACGCATTGTCTCTACCATATCGTCAAGCAGTCGGATAATGCGGGGGGTTATTTTATCTACGGGGCGGCAAACCGAGCGAAGCGTCTCGTCTCCCAATTTGAGTATTTTTAGTTTTGCCATAATTTTCTCCTTTTATTTTGGTAAATCGTGTTATAGATTTGAGGGATTGAAGTCTATTGAAAGATTAAGAGTTCGGGAGCCCGATCTTGAAAAATCGGTCAACAGCTCGGAAAACATTGCCCGAGAACGCTTATTAAGTCTGCACTTGATCACCATTCGCATTCTGTATTTACTGTCCACCCGATACACGGGAGCCTCAAAGGGCCCGAAGGTAAGCAGTGGAATATCGCTGTATTCCTGCTCGACGAGCTTTGAAAATTTTTCGGACAGTATGCGCGTTGCACGCAGAAGCTCTGCTTCATCGGCAGACGAAAGCGTCATAAGCGCTATATCGCAAAACGGAGGGAAGCGCAGCTGTCGGCGCAGGCGTATTTCGTTTTCATAAAAATGCTCATAATCTTGGGCGCAGGCAAGCTTTATGCAGTCGTTGTCCGGGTTGTTGGTCTGTATGACCGCCTCTCCCTCCTTGTCGGCTCTGCCTGCTCTTCCGATTACCTGAGTAAGCATTGCGAATGTGCGCTCTGCGGCGCGGTAATCGTCAAGATAGAGCGATGCATCGGCAAGCAGAACGCCGACGAGCGTAACGGCGGGGAAGTCATGACCCTTGGTTACCATCTGAGTTCCGAGCAGAACATCTGCCTCGCGCTTTCTGAAACGTCCGAGTATATCCTCATATGCATGCTTGGAGGAGGTGGTATCGGTGTCGAGCCTCAATATGCTTGCCGAGGGCAGAAGCTCCGACAATTCCTGCTCGACGCGCTGTGTTCCGTACCCAATACGCGCTATGTGCTCGCTTTTGCAGGACGGACATTCGGTCGGCATGGGCATTCTGCGTCCGCACCAGTGGCAACGAAGCTCGCCGCGGTCATAGGAATTACCAATCGTATGGTAGGTCATGGAAACACTGCAGGTAGGGCAGCTTATCGCCTCGCCACAGCTTCGGCAGGATACGAAATTGTTGTATCCCCGTCTGTTTATGAAAAGAATTGACTGATTTCCTTTTTCTTTTGTTTCGACCAGCTTCTCGCAAAGCAGATTTCCCAAAGGCGAACCCGATCCTCCCGAGTCCTTTTTACGCATATCAACTACCGACACACGCGGCAGTTTAGCTCCGCCGTAGCGGTTTTTGAGCTGAATAAGTGTATATTTGCCCTCTTTTGCCTTGTAGTAGCTTTCAAACGATGGCGTTGCCGACGCCAAAAGCATAAGGGCGTTGTTGGCGTTTACGCGGTATCTCGCGACGTCTTTTGTGTGATATTTCGGGTTTTTGTCCGATTTATAGGTATGTTCCTGCTCCTCGTCGATTATTATCATACCGAGATTTGAAAGCGGAGCAAAGACAGCCGAGCGCGTTCCTATGACTACGTCAGCGCCTCCGTTTTTTATTCTCTTATATGTATCAAGACGCTCTCCGTCAGAAAGTCCAGAATGTATTATAGCCACTCGCCTGCCGTAGCGTGAGCAGAATATGCTGAGAGTCTGTGGGGTAAGCGCTATTTCGGGTAGCAGGACGATAACGCTTCTGCCGCACTCGAGTATGTGGTCGATGGTCTTCATCATTACCGACGTTTTTCCGCTTCCCGTAACTCCATGCAAAAGAGCAGCTTTGGGTTCGTTACTGTCTGCAAGCTCTTTAAGCGTTTCAAACGCCCGGCTTTGCTCATCGTTGAGAACAATGGACGGCACCGAGACGACATAGCTGTATTCTTCGGGGAGCGCGACAGCAATGCTGCGGTCTACCTCTCGGCGTATCTTTTCAAGAATACCCTTGTCGCAAAGTGCTTTGAGCTGAGTATAAGATAGGGAACAGTCGCTCATCAACTGCTTTTCGGGTATCTCGTCCGTACCCTTGCCGAGAAAATATGCCACCGCGCCGATATGAGCTTCGGAGCGTAGTCGGAATTTTCTGTCGGTGCGATCTGCGATAGCCGCCGCATCCTCGGCTGTTATTGCGAGCTTATACAGGCTTTCGACCTTTTTGGGACTCTCACGTATCTCAAAATCGCGCAAAATAAGTCCCGCCTCGGTAAGCTTTTTGACGGAAGGCTTTGCAGCAGGTCCGAAATGAGTTTTCAGCGTCTGAAGGTCGACTTTTCCTTTCTTTTTTATATAGTCGAATATAAAAAGTGTCGGCGCGTCAAAGGAAACGTCCGACGGGAGCGCTGAGTCGGTCGGTCTGTAGATTTCAAACGGTCTTGCCAGTGCCGCCGCGGGAATCATACTTTTTACGGCATCTCCGACAGTACAAAGAGTCTGCTCTTTGATGAACATACACAGCCCGAGCATTTCGCCCGAGAGCGACAGGGCTTTGTCACATACAGAGCAGATCGGTTTGCAATTCTGAAGTTTGTTGTCCGGAAAATCTTTAAGGGAGACCACCAAAGCGATCTCCCTTACGTTTGAAGTGCCGAAGGGAACGGTAACAAAATCACCGACATGGATGTCGTCTCGAATGTCGGGAGGGATAAAATAGTCGAATGTGTTGTCGATATGATAAGGGCTTTTCAGTATGTGGACCCCCGCATATTCAGGCATAAGCTTCCCTCCGTTTCCCTAAGGTAATTTGTGAAAAGTTATTATTCAGCGTTTTTTGTGCTCTTCTCCTCGGCTGCACTTTCGCTTATACTCTCAACTTGCTCTGCAGGCTCGTTCTCGCCGCACTCTGGATTTCCTTTGTGAACTATCTTGTATTCTCCTCTGTTGATTTTCGTGATGGCGTTCTTTACCGCCTTTTCGTCACGGTATTCCTTGGTGATCATATTGATGAGGTTTCTGTCTGTCTCCTTGTTGCCCGTAGCAGCCCTTTCAGCCGCCTCGCGCTGCTTGACGTACTCGTTTGTGATTATCCTCGCACACTTTGCGGTTGCAAGTGCAAGCTCGTAGCGGTTGAATTCGTCCTTCGTGAGTTCTGAAATTGTAGGATAAAGCATATTTTTCTCCTTGCTGATTTGTATAGATTAATTTTAATTTTAAGCGTTAAGATATTTTTTTGCAACGTCCTTGTTGCGCTTGATGGAGAGCTTTTCTGCCGTAACTATCGAAAGAATTTGCTCTGCCGCCTCGTTTGCCTTGCCGTCGTAGTTATAGACGACGTAGTCATAGCAGTCCGCAAATGCGACCTCTTCTTTGGCTCTTGCAAGGCGTTCGAGTATCTTTTCTTCTGTTTCGGTTCCGCGACCGCGCAGTCTTACCTCCTGTTCGGAATAAGAAGGTGGAAGCAGAAGCACAAGTACCGCGTCGGGATATTTCGCCTTTACGTTTCTTGCACCCTCGACCTCGATCTCGAGAATAAGATTTTTGCCCGAGCGAAGAACCTCTTCGGCTTCCTTGAGCGGAGTTCCGTAAAAATTTCCGCAATATTCCGTGTATTCAAGCATATCGCCCGAATCTATCCTTGAGAGAAACTCTTCCCGGGTTATGTAGTGATAATTAATGCCGTCGACCTCACCGGGGCGGGGAGCACGAGTAGTTGCCGATACCGAGAATGCGAAGTCCCCGCGCTCAAGCAAAATGGCGTCTACCGTTCCTTTGCCGCTTCCTGCCGGTCCTGAAACAACAAGCATCAAGCCTTTTTGCATATCCATCTCACTCATTGGGTTCTTCCTCGTCGTCTGAGTCGTTGTCAAGTCGGTTGGCGATGGTCTCTGACTGTATGGCACTGAGAATTATGTGCTCGCTGTCGGTTATGATGACCGAGCGGGTGCGCCTTCCGCAGGAAACGTCGATCACTCGTCCCGCGTCCTTTGCGTCTTGTATAATTCTTTTTATCGGTGCGGAGTCAGGACTTACGATGGTTATTATACGGTCCGCCGCGACCATATTGCCGAATCCGATATTTATGAATTTCATAGCAGTTCTCCCTGATCTTCAAATTACTCAATGTTCTGGATCTGTTCTCTTATCTTCTCGATCTCGCATTTTATGTCGACCACCAGCTTCGCAATTGACGAATTCTGACATTTTGAGCCGATCGTATTGGTCTCGCGGTTCATTTCCTGAACCAAAAAATCGAGCTTTCTGCCCGCAGGTTCACCCGATGCGAGTATTTCGGTGAAAAGGTCAAAGTGCGAACGCAGACGGACAAGCTCTTCATCAATGGCTATTCGGTCTGCGAATATGGCGCACTCTGTAAGTATTCTGCTTTCTTCAAACACGATTCGGTTGTCCGAAAGCATATCACGGAGTTTGGTCTCAAGCTTTTTGCGGTATTCGACGGCGTCATTCTGCGATAGCTCCTCGATCTTTTTGACTATGCCGGCGATATTGACTACCTTGGCTCTCAGATCGCGTTCGATATTCTCGCCCTCACGCGCTCTTCCTGCCATAAAGCTTACAAGTGCTTCGTCTATGACCGAACGGAGATCTGCCCATTCCTTTTCAACGTCCTCCTCTGATTTGCGGATCACGAAGATATCATGATTTTGAGCAACTCGCATAATGCTTATGTCGTCGCGAAGTCCGAATTTTTCTCCGAGCGAGCGAAGTGCCCTTATGTACGCCTCGGTATAGCCCTCGTCTATGCTTATCTTAGGAATCGGTGAATCGATAACATCTATTGATACGAAAACGTCTACCTTTCCTCTCGAGAGCGAATTTGCCTGCAGATATGGTTTTATTTTTTCTTCAAGAAAGGAGAAGGCTTTTGAGAGCTTCACGGAACAGTCGAAGAATCTGTTGTTGACCGATTTTATCTCAACCGTAATATCCTTGCCGCCTACCGTTCTTCTTGCTCTTCCGAAAGCCGTCATGCTTTTTATCATAATCCAAGTCCTTTCTTATTCAAGACAAAATACCGATCATACCATCCTATATATTATAAACTTTTTTTTTGCTCTTGTCAATGAAATTTTTAATTTTGAGTAATTCTTTACAATAAATTTCATAAAATATGCAAAAGTTTCGACAAAATAACAATGACGACGGGCAACCGCTTATGAAAAACGTATTTCTTTTGAAAAAAGTTATAAAGATTTTAAGAAAAATGCAAAAAACTCTTGAAATTTCGGCGAATATGAGGTATAATGAATGCGTGTGAAAAAAATCAGACTTACTTTTTGGAGGTAAATAACTATGGTAGTAGCAGGCGATTTTAAGAACGGTATCACTTTCGATATGGATGGCTCTGTATTTCAGGTAATCGAATTTCAGCACGTAAAGCCCGGTAAGGGCGCGGCTTTCGTTCGTGCCAAGATAAAGAACGTTATCACAGGCGCAGTTGTCGAGAGAACCTTCAACCCTACCGACAAATTTGAGAATGCTTACATCGAGAGAAAAGAGATGCAGTATTCCTACAATGACGGCGATCTTTATTACTTCATGGATATGGAGAGCTTTGAAATGCTTCCTCTTAACAGCGATAAGCTTCCCGAAAGCTTCAAGTTCGTTAAGGAAGAGATGATGTGCAAGATCATTTCCTACAAGGGCAACGTATTCGGAGTAGAGCCTCCCACGTTTGTTGAACTTGCCGTAACTCAGACAGACCCCGGCTTTGCAGGTAACACCGCAACTAACACCCTCAAGCCCGCAACTCTTGAGACAGGCGCTGTTATCAAGGTGCCGCTCTTCATCAATGAGGGTGAAGTTCTTAAGATAGATACAAGAACCGGTGAGTATCTCTCAAGAGCTTGATCGGAGGGCAGATATATGAATCTTAGCGAAAGGGCAGCATACATTCAGGGACTTGCCGACGGCGTGGAGCTCGACCGGACCACAAATGAGGGAAAGCTTATTGCCGCACTCATCGATCTCGTGGGAGATATGACCGACGCTATCGAACAGCTCGACGATGATCTTGCCGAGCTCAACGAATATGTTGATGAACTCGATGAGGTCATCGGGGACATAGAGGATTATCTCTACGACGAGTTGGATAGCGATTACGAAGACGACGATTACGAGTGCGACGGAAATTGCTGTGATTGCGACGAGGATTGCGAGCTTGCAGACGATGATTTTTTCGAGGTCGAATGTCCCGCTTGCGGAGAGACGATCTGCTTTGACGGAAGCATAGATCCGGAGGAGCTTGCTTGCCCCGCTTGCGGAGAGAAGTTCGAATGCATCATTGCAGAAGAGGACCTTAAGGCTCTCGACGGAGAAGAGTAATATTGCTTGAAACGCGGGAGAATTGCTTCTTCCGCGTTTTAAATAAACAGGTAACTCGACAGAATGATTCAATAACTCAGAATAATACAAAAAATATTTCTAAAAAGCCTTGACACGCAGTAGCAAAAGTGGTATAATAGCTTTACCTCTGCGAGTGGGCTTTTTTGTTGTGCAACGATAAGCGCCACGCCGAAAGGCTCGTAGCACACTGCTCGGTGAGGGAGGTACACACTGGCCGCTGACGAGCGAGATTTGTTTGCAGAGCGGCTAAATATTTTGAAAATGGAGGTGCCGCTAAAATGGCTAATGATGCAAGAGTTAAGATTACTCTCGTATGCACAGAGTGCAAGCAGAGGAATTATGACACCAAGAAGAACAAAAAGAATGATCCTGACAGACTTGAGCTTAAGAAGTACTGCAGATTCTGCCGCAAGCACACTCTTCACAAAGAATCTAAGTAATTGGGAGGATTGATGAAGATGGCAGAAAACGAAAAGAACGTTGCTGAAGTTGAAGCTAAGCAGGACAAGCCCGCCAAGGTAAAGAAGGAAAAGAAAAAAGGTAGGGTAAAGAACGCTTGGAAAGGCTTCAAGAGCGAGATCAAAAAGATCGTATGGCCCACTTGGAAGCAGGTGCTCAAAGGAAGCGGAGTTGTTCTTGTGATCGTGTCCATATGCACTATCGCTATCGGAGCGCTCGATTTTGCTTTCTCTCAGGGTATCGCTGCGATTATAAATCTCTTCAGATAAGAGGTTGTTGTAATGAGTGATATCAATGAAATGAATGTCGGTGTCAGATGGTATGTGGCGCACACCTATTCCGGCTATGAAAACAAGGTAAAGGCAAGCCTTGAAAAGATCGTTGAAAACCGTGGTCTCGGACATCTTATTTTCGATATCAAGATCCCCGTTGAAACCGTTATTGAGAAAAACGGAGAGGTGGAGAAAGAGGTCGAGATGAAGGTATTTCCGACCTATGTGTTTGTCAAGATGATCATGACAGAGGAAAGCTGGCACGCCGTGAGAAATATCACGGGTGTGACGGGCTTTGTAGGTCCCGGCTCCCGCCCCACTCCGCTTACCGAAGCAGAGGTCGACTCGCTCAATATCGAAGCCAAGAGAGTTGAGCTCAAGTTCAAGGAGGGCGACAATGTCACGATCACAGGCGGATTGTTTGAGGGGTACAACGGTACCGTTCAGGCGGTTTCGGAAGATCTTAAAGTCGTTACGGTACTCGTTAAGCGCGGCCGTCGCGATATGCCCGTAGAGCTTGATGCAAGCGTAGTGAAGCTGGCATAAGCAAGATCCAAGCGACGAAGGTCGCCGCGGCAGAAACGCCGCAAACAGTGGGAGGGAGAAAAATTTTTGAATTCTCCCGCAAATTTACCACAATGGAGGTATTTTAATTATGGCAAAGAAAGTTATGGGCTATATTAAGTTGCAGTTGCCCGCCGGAAAGGCAACTCCTCAGCCCCCCGTAGGTCCGGCACTTGGTCAGTACGGTGTTGCAATTCCCGTATTTACAAAGGAATTCAACGAGAGAACAAAGAACGATATGGGACTTATCATCCCCGTTGTTATCACGGTTTATGCTGACCGCTCCTTTACATTCATCACAAAGACTCCTCCCGCTCCCGTTCTCATCAAGAAGGCAGCAGGAATCGAGTCCGGTTCTGCAAAGCCCAACAAGACCAAGGTAGCTAAGCTCACCAAGGATCAGGTACGCAAGATCGCAGAAACAAAGATGCCCGACCTCAACGCTTCCTGCATCGAGACTGCTATGAGCATGATCGCAGGTACAGCTCGCAGTATGGGCGTAGAAGTTGAAGACTGAGGAGGCTGAACAAAATGGGAAAGAAATATATTGACAGCGCGAAGCTTGTTGACAGAAGCAAGGCTTATGACCCCGCTGAGGCACTTAATCTCGTGTGCCAGACCTCTAAGGCAAAGTTCGATGAAACTATCGAGATCCACATCCGTCTCGGTGTTGACTCCCGTCATGCTGACCAGCAGGTCAGAGGCGCGGTCGTCCTCCCCAACGGTACAGGTAAAAACGTAAAGGTTCTTGTTTTCGCTAAGGGTGATAAGGTTCAGGCAGCTCTTGACGCAGGCGCAGATTACGCAGGCGGAGCAGAGTACGCAGAGAAGATCACGCAGGAAAACTGGTTCGACTTTGACGTAGTGATCGCAAGCCCCGATATGATGGGCGTTATCGGTAAGCTCGGTAAGGTTCTCGGTCCTAAGGGACTTATGCCTTCTCCTAAGGCAGGTACCGTTACTCAAGATGTTGCTAAGGCAGTTGCCGAGGCTAAGGCAGGTAAGATAGAGTACCGTCTCGATAAGACCAACATCATCCACTGCCCGATAGGTAAGGCTTCCTTCGGCGTAGAGAAGCTCACAGAGAACTTCGATACACTCGTAGGCGCAGTTATTAAGGCAAAGCCGGCTGCTGCAAAGGGTCAGTACATCAAGAGCTGCGTTATCGCAAGCACGATGGGCCCCGGAATCAAGATAAATCAGGCAAAGCTTGGCTAATTTAAACAAACGATGGTGCACAAGGCGCTTTAAAAGGTGCTTGTGCACCTTTTTTGTATGTTTTTTCGAAAAATATACCCAAAAACAAAAGATTATGGGAAAAGCACTTGACAAAAAGATAAAAAAAGAGTAGAATATACAATGTATATATGTGTCATAGTATTTTTTTAAATAACTACTGATATGTCTATAATCTTTGACAAAAAAATAAAAAGACAAGGAGGTGTTGAAAATGGAATTGATCTATGCCATTTTGATGGCAGTCGGTGCGTTCATTGTCGCAGGTGTGATATCGGCTCTTATTTTCCGTAAGGTCGGCTATAACGCACGCAAGCGAATTGCCGAAGTTGAGATCGGCTCGGCGGAAGAAGAAGCCAAGCGTATTCGAGACGAGGGTGCAAAGCAGGCGGAAACAATGAAGAAGGAAGCCTTGATCAGCGCTAAAGAGGAAATTCTCAGGCAGAGAAATGAAGCGGAGAAGGAACTCAAGGAGCGCAGAGCAGACGTTTCCAGAATGGAACGCAGAATTACCCAGAAAGAAGAAAATCTGGATAAGAAATCGGAAGCGCTTGAACACAAGAACGAGTTGCTTGACAAGAAGCTCAAGGAAAACGATCTGCTTCGTGAGCAGATAGAGGAGCTTCGCCAAAAGGAACTTAAGGTCTTGGAGGAGATTTCGAATATATCGGCTGATGAGGCTAAAGAAGAGCTTATCAACCGCGTTGAGTCCGAGGTCAAGCACGAGCTTGCACAAAGACTTTCGGATCTTGAAGCTCAGTTCAAGGAAGACGCCGATGCCAAGGCAAAGAACATAATTTCACTTGCAATTCAAAGATGTGCCGCAGACCATGTGGCAGAAAGTACGGTTTCTGTTGTGTCGCTCCCCAGTGAGGATATGAAGGGACGCATCATAGGCCGTGAGGGCAGAAACATTCAGATGCTTGAAAAGCTGACGGGTGTGGAGCTTATAATCGACGATACACCCGAAGCTATCACGCTTTCCGGATTTGACCCCGTTCGCCGCGAGATAGCCCGTATTACTCTTGAAAAGCTTATTTCCGACGGAAGAATACATCCGTCGAGAATCGAAGAGACGGTTGAAAAGTCAACTAAAGAGGTAGAAGCGGGAATCAAGCAGGCAGGAGAGAGAGCAACATTTGACGTTGGTATTCACGGAATCAATGCGGATCTCGTGAAAATGTTGGGTAGACTTCGTTACAGAACCAGCTACGGGCAGAACGTTCTTAAACATTCTATAGAGGTAGCACTTATCGCGGGGATGATAGCCGACGAGCTTGGAATAGACAGCACGATAGCAAAGCGTGCCGGATTATTGCACGATATCGGTAAGGCTCAGACTCATGAAATGGAAGGCTCACACGTTGAGTTGGGTGTAAATCTCGCAAAGAGATACAAGGAAAGCCGTGAGGTGATCCACGCAATAGAGGCTCACCACGGAGACGTAGAACCTCAGACCATCACTGCGGTGATAGTTCAGGCGGCAGATGCAATTTCGGCTGCCAGACCGGGCGCACGCAGAGAGGATCTGGAAAATTACATTAAGCGACTTGAGAAAATTGAGGAGATCGCCAAGGGATTCGACGGTGTAGATAAGGCTTTTGCCGTTCAGGCGGGAAGAGAGATACGCGTAATGGTCAATCCGGAGCAGATCAACGATGACGGAATGAAACTGATCGCCAGGGAGATGGCACTCAAGATCCAGGAAGAGGTCAAGTATCCCGGACAGATCAAGATCAATTTGATTCGAGAGAGCCGCGCAGTAGATTACGCAAAGTAATCATATCGGCAACGGTTTGCATAAATTCACTCAAAAGAGTGTTATCCATATATTTCATATAAAACTATGAGGTAAAAAGGAGATATTTGTCTCTAAATATATAATTGGATAAAGGGTTGTCGCCCAAATATGCGGCAACCCTGATTTTTTTTGCTTTAGCTCTTGCAAAGTACTGAAAAATATGGTACAATATACTAAAGATATGCAAGGAGAAGTGCAAATGGATCCTAAAACACAGCAAAAAAGCACCCCCCGAAGCAGTATAAGCTTTCCTCAACCGAGAACATGGCCGGGTCAGAAATATTGGATAATTTTGATAGCGACCATAATTTTGTTGGTTTCATTTACCGCTTCGTTTTTCGTGTTGCTTTTGACCGAGACCGATGTGTATGGTACTTCCGTCGGATCGAACGCGAGTAGTTGGGTGGATAAAAATATATCAAAGAACACAGAAAAGAGTACTACTACGGTATCTGTACCGAAAGAAACCATAGCTCCTACTTCGCCCACAATGAAAAATTACATATCCGAGACATCTTCATTTGTTCAGATGATAGATGGATATATTGAATCAAATAATACAATACTTGTGGAAATAGGAAGCGGTTCCTGTACGTCAATAGCCGAAAAATCCGCGGATATGAAGATATACCCGGCATCAATGACGAAGGTCATGTCGTTGTTGGTCGCGTGTGAGAATATTACGGATACAAGCGCTAAGCTTACCGTGAGCCAAAAGAACGTTCAGTATATGGCAGACAACGACGGCTCGGGCTACGGACTTATGGCGGGCGAAATACTTACCGTAAAGGACCTGCTTTACCTGACATCCTACCAGTCTGATACGGTTGCAGCACTGACCTTGGCGGAATACGTTTCGGGCAGCGAAGAAAAGTTCGTTGAGCTTATGAACGAAAAGGCTCGTGAGCTTGGTCTTTCAAATACCAATTTTTCGAATTGCACCGGTATTCACGACGAGAACAATTATACGACCTGTCGTGAAATGGCAGCCATAATGACCTATGCACTCGATAATCCGCTTTGCAACGAGCTTTTGACAAACTATACGGGATATCCGCTTGTAACCAATATGCGAACAGAGGAAGATAAATGCAAATTTTATTCCGGCTGGTACAGCGGGAGATTTTCGGATAACCCTCGCCTTGATACGGTTGTCATCAAGGGAGGAAAGACAGGATACACAGATGAAGCCGGTGTGTGCCTCGTCAGCTACGCGGTGTCTAAGACTACAGGTAAACGTTATGTAAACGTAATAGTAGGTCAACCGAAGGGAAGCGGACTCACCGAAGCTAAGTCAACAGAGGAAGTAAAGTATATTTATAATACATATGTCGAATAAAAAGCTCGGGAAACTCCCGAGCTTTTTTGTGGAAAGAATTAACGAAAAGGTCTGAGTGAGCGTTGAGAAAGATTTACCTCAAAACGAGCTGTGAAACAAATATGTACAAAATAAACCGGTTCTGATATCACCAAAAAAGACTTCCGAAACGGCGTGCACAGATAGCGGTAAATTGAAATCCAATTTACGCCGTTGTGAAATATTCTTTGCGGCTTAGACAGCCGCATTCCGCAAGCGGAAACAGAATATTT
>CAYQEY010000020.1:0-27690 GCA_964416635.1 uncultured Lachnospiraceae bacterium
CTGAAATTGTGATATCGTTTACAAGATTATACTCGCCATCTGCCGCCATTGCCGCGAATTCTTCTGCTGTGCTGATATCATTCGCTGCCGCAGAAGCGGGAATGATCGCAAGCATGGATGCAAGCAACATTGCAACGATCACTACGATAGAAATTGTCTTTTTCATGTCTTCCTCCACATAAAAATTATTAGGACCCGACAAACATGGGTTCTCATTGCGTATATTATAACATTTTTACAGAGGATTGTCAACAAAAAACAAAAAAATGTAGTTCATCAAAAATATTTTTGTGCATATATATCAAAACAGGCTCTTGTTTTTTGTAAAAAACAACTACAGAACATTCATCAATGTTTTTTGAATTGAACTTCGATATCCCATAATCAATCTTTTCAAATGTTTTAAAGCCTTACAACCGTCATTTTGTGCTTCATCGCGGGAATTATTTTTTCACGCAGATCGGCTGTACGCAACCGTAGGCTTGAGGTATTTATGCAGGGATGACATCCAACGTACTCGCATTCAAGCACGTCGGCGTCTACCAGCAGCCGCACGCGAAAGTTTTTATCGTTCATGAGTCCCATCACGCTGACCGAGCCCGGAGTTATATCGAGAAATTCCTCCATAAACTCGGGGGGTGAAAATGAGAGGCGGGACGACCCTATCTGTGCTGAAAGATCCTTAGTCTTAAATGGTTTATCCGCCGGCATCATCAAAAGGTAGAAGTCGGTTTGCTGACGGTTACACAGAAACAGATTTTTACATATAAGCGCTCCGAGCGATGCGTCTATCTCCTCGCAGATATCCATTGTCATGGCGGGCGCATGGTCTATTCTCTCGTATTCAACGCCCAAAGAGTCAAGCAGGTCATATACGCGTATCTCTTTGTCGAGTCTGCCCTCCCCGCTCTTTGGACGTCCTTTTTTCAATTCCATCGTTCAGCCTCTTAAATGTCGTATTTTGCAAGTATTTGCGCAGGTGTTTTACGAAGGAGCGATCTTATCGGTATCTGTCCGCAGATCGCCGTGATCGAAAAGATCGCCGCAAGTGTAAGAAGTGACAGCCACCAAGGATAGTAGACCATCATCATTACTCCGCTTCCGAGTCCTGCAACCACGCTCATAATTGCGCTTGCAATCAGATACCCTATAAAAACGGTGAGTAAGAAGAGTACCATACTTTCGATGAAGTAGCGGTAGCAAAGGTTCTTTCGGCTCACACCGATGGCGCGGCTGATTCCAACCTCCTTGATGTCGCCGAGCAGTGCCGAACGCATTATAAAATACATACAAAGCGAAAGCACCAAAACCACCACGATAAGCACTATCGACATAGATATAAATGAACTGTAATAGTCGCTCCTGAGATATTCTTTTGCGTCGTCGGGCGTTATGACGGGTTCATCTCCGAACTCATTCTCCAATTTTGAAGCAAGCTTATCGGGTTCTGACGAATAGAATACATACTGACCGTTTGAATAGATACTCGGCGAGATACTCGGCGAACTACCATCGTCCTTAACATACTTTGAATAGGACGTCGAAATATATTCCATATCCTCGCGATTCATAATTACTGAGGGAATATCAGAAAAACCGTACGACAAATATTCGTTTTCAAGAGATTTCAATTCCGTCTCATATTCATTGTTCACATCTTTGAGAAATTGCTCATACAGCATTTTGTCATCATTGCCGCCGTTCCTATACATCACCCATTCTTCGTAGTTGGAAATTCCGTATCTGTATGCCATAAAGACTTCAACACCTTCGGTTATATCATAACCGCGACTATTCAAGGAGTAATTTGAAAGTTCTTCCTTGCTGATGGGTACATTGAAAGAGCCTGCAATCTTAAAGCTTTTCGAACCGATATTCAGTTTTTCGATATCGCCGAACGAATTTCCGAGTATATAAATGCTTCCCTTTTCGGGCTCGGGCAGGTCAATTTCCGAATGTTCAATATCGGAAATAAAGTTTTTTGAAATTCCGTAGAGATTGGAAATAACTCTCTGCAGATATATGTAATCGTCAAAGAACAGCTCTTCATCCACTCCATCGACTATACCGACGACTCTGTAAGCGGACAGAGAATTTACATATCCCATATCCATGTCAACTGCATAATCCATGTATCCGCCACCTTTATAGTAGTAACCGCCATCGGTCACCACAGCATACAAAATGTCGCGATAGGTGGAAACATTTGAAAGGTTGGCAGTTTCTATAAGCTGATCGGCAAGCGTCGCGGTAATGACGATATCGGTTTCATTTTCCAATTTTGACGTGCCTGCGAGCACCTTGCGGTTCTCTACCATGCGTTCCGGGAGAACGTGGATATTGGCGTTTGCAACACCGGTATCGTAGTAATAACGGGAAGTTTCAAAGCTACCGAATGAAAAATTAAAGTGTTTATGTATGTTCGGTGAATAATTGTTATAATTTCTTTCAACCGTGTAGATTTCCGCATCGCCGTTCGCAACGATCTCCCGTGCCTGCTCCTCGCTCATTGCCGTGGTATTTACTGCCACGGTGTGCGAGTTGTAGCTATGCTCGACCTGATTAAAATTATAAATCTCCGTACCGAAAGCTGCGCAGAAAAATACCATTACCATGGAAAAGCAGATCATTCCCGCTATCAAAAGCTTTTTACGCTTACGTTTTTTTGCAAAATTGCTGTTATATCCACTCTTTACGGCACCTTTAAAGCCGTACATACGTCCTGCCTTCTTTGTACGAATAAGCGGTGCTTTGAGAACCTCGGGCAGCTGTTTCGGTTCTTCCTTCGACTTTTCCACATATTTTCCCTCGTGTACTATAAGCTCGGACGAATTATCCGCAAGTTTCAGCTTAATGCCCTCGTCCGCCGAAATATAATAGGTTCCGCCTGAGGAAATTATGCGGAGCTTTGTCGGCTTGCTGTCGTGCTCGCCGTAGTACTCGAAGGTAAATTCTCCGTCCGTGGTGATCTCGCGGTTCATGTCGCCGAGATATACCTCGTTAGTCTTCTTTCCCTTGTAGCCCTCTGTGACGGTGTTCTCCCTCTCTTCGAAAACCTTTCCGTCCGCGATTCCGATGACCTTGTCACAATAACTGTCGACAAGATGTGCCTCGTGAGTAACGAGCAGGACGAGTCTTTCGCGGGATATTGCTTTCAGCAGGTCCATTACCATTACCGTATTCTGCTCATCAAGATTTCCCGTCGGCTCGTCGGCAAGTATCAGTGAAGGATTCTTTACTATCGCTCTTGCTATGGCAACTCTCTGCTGCTGACCTCCCGAAAGCGCGGTCGGCAGTCTCTTTCGGAATTTTGCCATATCAACACAGTCGAGCGCCGCAAGAACTCTTTGCTCTATCTCGTTTTCGTCTGTAACCCCGCACAGGCGCAAGGATGCCGCAACGTTGTCGAAAACGCTCATTCGTGCCGAGAGGTTGTAATTTTGGAAAATATATCCCACATTCAGATTGCGTTCCACGTCAGCGTCCGGATGTATCCTCTTTTCGTCAATCAACACCGAGCCCGAGCTTGCTTTGTCAAGTCCGCCTATCATGTTTAGAAGCGTAGTCTTTCCGCAGCCCGACTTTCCGAAGAAAGCTATCATTCCGCTGTCGGGAAGAGTCATACTGATGTTATCTACAGCGTGAACCTGATTTTGTCTGCCCTTGTTATAATATTTATCGAGATTCGAAAGCTTGATCATTCCTTGGCACCTCCTCTCAGAGTTTTACGAACACTTTCCTTAAACATTTTCTTATTGTACTTAGTTGAAATATAGATATTTATTATCAACATTCCCAGAACTATCATAGCATATTGCGGTGCGTGCATAAACGGAAACATAGGATTGAGTGATGGGGTCAGATATATCAGCAATGCGGCTATTGCAAGCACTGCAAATGAAGGTATCATGGCAAGTGCGGTCTGCACATACATCGATATCTTTATGACCTTGACCTCTATGCCCATAGAGCGAAGTATCGCTATATCTCCTCTCTTGGCAACTATTGCTCTCGCAGAGCAGATATAAAGGAAGAGAGAGAGGAAGAGTAAGGTTATTACCCAGCCGAAGAGATTGAATACAACTATTATTACCTTCAAGAGTTTGCCTTCTCCGGGTGAAAAGGTATGAGAAGACGTTACGGCGTAATATCCGTCCTCGCGGAGCTCCTCTGCCATATCTGTTGCAATACCGTCGTTTTTGAAGAAAAGGGATGCCTGAGTGTAATTCGGGTTGCGAAGATTTTCGAGTATATCGCCGAGCGTATCTCTTGAGATGTAAAGGTCTGCCGAGGTGTCTGTTATGTACACGTCTTCAACGATAGTATCTCCGTCTCCATAGTAAATGTCCGTATCGTTGGATTTTTCGTATTCCTTAACTACGCATCTCTCTCCAACCAGAACAAGCTTTGAAGGAGTGTAATTGTACTCTTTTGAGGGTATTCCGTTACTTGTGTTTTTCACCCAGCTGAAGGATATGTTAAAATTTCCTTTATATGTCTTTGCGGCACTGATTGCTTTGTTGTTTGTGGATGCAATATAAAACTCGCCATCCTTGAGCGTATCGTCGACATATATACTGCCGAAGTACACGCTTCTGAGATTGGAGGGAAGCTCCGCAGAAGATTTATTGTCAGCCGAAACGTATCCGAAGTTGTAGCCATTTAAAAAGCAGGACTCGGTGCACTTCTCAAAGCCTTCTTTTGAAAATATTGCCTTTGCCTGTTTGGTGTTATCGTAAAAGTACTTTATTCCGCAAACATTCAGGGTCCTTCCGAAAAACTCTACCTTCTCGTCGCCAAGCTCGTTACCATAATACTTTTTCCATTCGAGCGGAAGCACGAGCATGACTTCATCGCTGCTGTCAGGGGTCCTTCCAAGTGTCGGAGATATGCTTCCATCGTCGATGTACGATAAAAGCTCTGTATCCAACCATTTTCTGTCATCATCTTTATATTTTTTCGAAAAATGTAAAGATGTATCGTACAGATAGTCGTAGTGTGAGAAATCCTCTGCACCGAGCTTCTCGGCAATATCCTCAAGCTCTTTTTGCGTAATTGCTTCGCCATCCTGCTTTGAGAGAATAACTCTTCCCTCTCTGTGAACAAAAGCGCTCATATCATTCGAGAGATCAAACGTGGTTGTCAGGGTTGAGAAGAATGTTCCGAGTATCGCAAGTATCATAAGCATACACATAAAGAAGGAAAGCTTCGGCATAGCCCTGAATCTGTGCACTCCGAGTTCAATTCCCCGCCTGAACGTATGCGGCTTCAAGTTTTTTTCGTCCGGAACGGAGGCGTATGACTTCCCGGTAGGTCTCAGCACCTCGTCACGCTCTACAGTTCCGTCAAATATTCTTATCTCACGAGTAGCGTAGCGCTCAAGTTCGGAAGCACTGTGCGTTACGACGATAACCAGTTTGTTTTTCGATATTTCCGCAAGCAGAGCGATGATCTCCTCCGACGTTTTGGCATCGAGATTTCCCGTAGGTTCGTCGGCAAGTATTATCGGACTGTCCTTTGCAAGCGCTCTCGCTATGACAGTCCTCTGTTTCTGACCGCCAGAAAGCTTCGAGCCCTTGTGATTTTTAAATTTGGTAAGACCTACTCTCTCAACCAGCTCAAGCGCTCTTTGCTTACGCTCCTTAGGGGAATCGATATATGAGAGCGCAAGCTCAACATTTTGAAGCACGGTGAAGCTTTCAATGATATTGTAATCCTGGAATATAAATGAAATGTACTTTTTGCGATAAAGCTCCCAGTCACTTTGCTCGTAGTGCGAGGTAGGCTCACCTTCGATATAAAGCTCGCCCTCCTCGTAAGTATCCATACCGCTTATCATGTTAAGAAGCGTAGTTTTTCCGCTTCCCGATTTACCCGTGACGGCAACGAATTCGCCAATGTCAAAATCAAGATTTACACCGCGGAGACCAACCGCTACCGAGCCTTCGGAAACATATATTTTACCGATATCTCTCAGAGACAGTAAAGACATTTTTCTTTTTCTCCTTTCCGATTTTTAAAATAAATTTAAAATAAAATTGAGATTTATTGTGCATCGCATAAAAATTCAAAATGATATCTCAAATCCACGCTTCATTATATCATTTTTGTATCTATATTTCAATATATTACAAAAATATTTACAAATTAAGTAGTTATTTTACACAAAAAAATCAAAATGACAGTATAAGAAATTCTTGAAATATCCAAAAAACTATGTTATAATGATGATAACATAGTAAACAGGAGGAAGCTGCCGTGAAAAAATATGTTCTCGCACTCGACGAAGGTACTACAAGTGCGCGCGCAATACTTTTTGATAAAACCGCAAATATCGTTGCCATGGCACAACATGAGATACCGCAGATTTACCCAAGAGCCGGTTGGGTCGAGCAAGACCCGATGGACATATACGCCAATCAGTATTCGGCACTTACCGAGTGCATAGCAAAAAGCGGAATTGACCCCGGGGATATTGCCGCCGTAGGTATCACCAATCAGCGTGAGACAACCGTGGTATGGGACAAAACCACGGGTAAGCCGATATGCAACGCCATAGTATGGCAATGTCGCCGCACTTCTGAGCTTTGCAAAAAGCTTGAGGACGAAGGACACGAAGAATATATCAGAAAAACGACCGGTCTGCGCATCGACCCATATTTCAGCGGTACCAAGCTCAAATGGATACTCGACAACGTCGACGGAGCGCGCGAACGTGCAGAGACAGGCGAGCTTTTGTTCGGCACGGTAGATACATGGCTGACATGGAAACTGACCGACGGCAGGGCCTTCGTCACAGACAGGACCAACGCCTCACGTACCATGCTGTGCAATATACATACGGGAGATTGGGACGACGGTATGCTGAAGCTTTTGGGTATCCCGCGTTCTATGCTTCCCGAAATAAAGAGCAGCAGCGAGATATACGGATACTTTGAATGTATGGGTGCAGAGATAGCCATATCGGGTATGGCGGGAGATCAGCAGGCAGCTCTGTTCGGTCAGTGCTGTTTTGAAAAAGGAAGTGCAAAAAACACCTACGGAACCGGTTGTTTCCTGCTCACAAATACAGGCAGAGATGCAATTGAAAGCCACCACGGTCTCCTGACTACTGTTATTGCGACCGCGGCAGGAGAGCCTATCGAATACGCGCTTGAAGGAAGTGTTTTCGTCGGCGGAGCGGTAGTTCAATGGCTTCGTGACGAGCTTCACTTGATAAACGACTCACGCGACAGCGAGTATTTTGCACGCAAGGTCGAGGATAACGGCGGAGTTTACGTAGTTCCTGCCTTCGCGGGTCTCGGTACCCCATATTGGGATATGCACGCTCGCGGCTCAATATTCGGACTTACGCGCGGAACGGGTGCAAATCATATAATTCGCGCTTCGCTTGAGGCTATCTGTTATCAGACAGAGGACGTGCTTCGCTCCATGAAAGCCGATATGCGTTCGCTTGACGGTGCGGGTGCGATATCCCACCTGAAAGTCGACGGCGGAGCGTCGGCAAACCGGTTTCTTATGCAGATGCAAGCAGATTTGTCCGATGTATGCGTTGTCCGCTCGTCGAGTGCCGAGGCTACGGCAACGGGTGCTGCATACCTTGCGGGGCTTTCGGTCGGATTCTGGAAGGACCGCGACGAGCTTGCCTCGCTTTCGGTATCTTCCCGAGAGTTTACCCCCTCGATAGATGAACAAAAACGCAACGAGCTTATCGACGGATGGCACCGCGCAGTTCGCGCTTGCAGAGAATTTACGAAAGCGGAGGAAAGATATGAGCTTTAAGACAGATATTTTCAAAGTTCCGTCAAGCGACGGTGTACATGCACTTACGGGAAAGGTCTACTGTCCCGAAGGCGAGGCGCGGGGATTTTTCCATGTAGTTCACGGAATGGCTGAACACATCGGTCGCTACGACGCCTTTATGAGCAGGATGGCAAATGAAGGCTGGATATGCTTCGGCTACGACCATCTCGGACACGGAGCGACCGTCTCCGACGACTCCGAACTCGGATTCATCGCCGGAAAAAAGGGATACGGATTTCTTATATCCGATGTCAAGGTCTACAGCGATGCCGTGATTGAAAAGTACGGAAAAGAAAAAGGCATAAACTGTCCCTACGTGCTTATGGGACACAGCATGGGTTCTTTCGTCGTTCGCCTTGCGTCAGAGCGTACAGTAACCCCTGACAAGCTGATAATCATGGGAACCGGCGGCAAAAATCCGCTTGCTTCGGTGGGGCTGGCTATGACAGCACTCGTAAAGCTCTTCTGCGGCAAAAAGCATATATCAAAAATGATCAACAGTATGGCATTCGGCTCCTACAACAAACGCTTCGGCGGAGGAACACAGACCGACCCCTCGCCGTGGCTGACTACCGATGCAGATGCACGGAAGGCTTATTACGGAGATGATCTTTGCGGTTTCGACTTTACGGTGAGTGCCATGGGCGATCTTATAAGGATGAACAGAGACTGCAATACAATCCGGTGGTACAAGAGCTTTCACAAGGATTGTCCCGTGCTTTTGGTTTCGGGCAGCGACGACCCCGTCGGAAACTACTCAAAGGGCGTTCTCGCGGTGCAAGAAGGTCTTGAAAAGCAGGGAGTGACGGTTGAATGTATCATCTATCAGGGCGCTCGGCACGAAATACTCAACGATTTTACATCTCAAGCCGTGACAGAGGATATCATAACATTTTCTTCAAAGTAAAAATTTGAATAGTCATGACCACCAGCCGTGTCGGTGACTTGCGATAGCCCCCTTGGGCATTCCACACGCTGAGCCTGTAGGCTCGTCGAAAAATCCACCACTTGCGGTAATTGCACTACCACTATTGAAATAGTAAATATCTATAGCCGTTTTGATAGCATAAATCTTGTTATTTGCAAAGGTGCGGGCTCCTCGCTTCGCTCGGATGAATAAACCTGGCAAAACTAAAGCTTTTTGGAGGTGCTGCTTCACAGCATTAACAAATTGTGAACGTCATGTGCAACCATAACAAAAAACCAAGGTCAAAACAAATGATCGATATGCACCTCCAAAAGTGTCTAACTTTTGGGTTTACTTCAATCGCAGAGTTTTCGTCTTACAAAAACATCCCCCTTCGTATCAAAAGGGGGATAGATTGATGCCTATATAAAGAATTATCCGATTACTTAGCCGCTTTAATGGCATCCTTTGTTCCGTAGTAGATCATCTTACCGGACTTCTTGAATACCCAATCAGAGTCTTTTGCTTCACCCTTGTCTTCAGCCGAAAGATCCTCGACCTTTTCCATAGCATCTTTTGCATCATCGGAATTCTCAAAGTAAATGATGGTGATGTGAGCAAAATTTCCATCGATCTTTCCCGTTCCGCTTACTGTACACTCAACGCCGTCAACGCCCAATGCCTTAAGTACATTAGGAGTAACGGTAGGATCCTTAACAGCCCATGTAATGCCGTTATCCTTAAGGGACTCAAGTGCCTTATCCGGATCGGAATTGGGTCCTCCGCAAGAAGCGAGTGTGAGGCAAAGCATAACTGTAACAACTGCAAGTGCTGAAATTCTAAGTACTTTTTTCATAATCAAAAAATCTCCTTTCTAAAGTACGATATCACAATTCTATCATAAACTTTATACAATGTCAAGTGGTTTTGTGTTTTTTTGTAATTTATTGTGATCTATTATGTTACGGACGATATCATCAGCAGCTACCGCCAAAAATCCGAGTATGATCAAATATACAAATCCGCTTCCGATAGTCGTACACAGGGTTTTATTGCTTTTTGCATAAACCGTGGCATATATGTTACCTTCAACAAGTGGGTCAAGCCGTTCGACTATCTCTCCGCGCGAATTTATGACCGTCGAAATTCCCGTGTTTGCGGCTCTGAGCAGATATCTCCCGTTCTCTATCGCACGAAGCTGTGCTTGTGCGTTGTGCATATAAAGCGCCGCTGAATCACTGAACCACGAATCGTTTGTCGACAGGCATATGAGCTCCGCACCTTCTCTGACGCTTTCATACGCAAGATCCTCATATATAGAATCAAAGCATATAAGTCCGCCAAGACCTATTCCGCCGGCGTCTATGACGTTTGCTCCCTCTCCTGCATCAATATCGTCAGAGCTCAGCACAAGCTCGGCAAGCGGAGGAATAAGTGTTTCTATAAGCGGACGCATGGGTACGTATTCGCCGAACGGAACGAGATGCCGCTTCGAATACACAGTGTCAAGCCGATCTCCCGACGGCGCGTAACAAATCAGAGAATTAAGCGAATCCTTTTCACCCTCATGAGTATATGCTCCTACCAAAATATAAATTCCGTAATGCTCTGAGATCTCTCCGAAGATATCGTTAAAATATGAATATTCAGAAGAATCAAAATCATAAGGAAAAGCCGTTTCGGGAAGAACGATCAATTCGGCGCCCTGCTCTGCCGCCTCGGTTATAAGTCGTGTATAGACTTCAGTGGTTTTAATATCGCTGTCCGAGCTCCACTTATCGCTCGAAGATATATTTCCCTGTATGCAAGCGACCTTTAACTGCTCGCCCTCGGTTACGTCAGCGGTAAACCATATAAGCGTGCCCGCTCCGTATTGAAATACGAGAAGCGATGCGGCGATTATTATTCCTGCTTTCCATTTCGGAGGATCAAGCAATATGTATGTAAGTAAAAGATTTACCGATACGATAAGAAAAGTAACAAAATACGAGCCGAACCACGATGCCGTTTGAAGCCCGATGAGATATTCCGTTTGTCCTATGGGCAATCTTCCCCACGGAACGCCCCACCAGCCGATCGTCTGACTCCATTCAAAGACCGACCACAGCCCTGCCGCAACGAAAACGCGTGATAGGGCGAATTTTTGACAAAATCGGCATCTGAAAAGCAGACCTGCAAATACAAACACGAATCCGCCCATCAAAGCCTGAAGCAAGGAAAGTCCGAACCATGCAAGGATGACAACTGCAAGAGCCGCTCCTTTTGTCATTCCGTCAATAAATTCAAGCGGATAAAGATATGCAAACCAATGGTAGCAGACCAGATAATAAGAATAGAAAAATACGAATCCGTCAAGATAAAGCGAGCGAAGCTTTACTTTATTGTCAGCCGCGCGAGTAAGCAGAACGACACCCATAGGTATCATTGTTATCCACTCTGTAAATCCAGCTTTGGTAAATACGAGAGTCGCTCCCGTCAGTACTCCGCTCAGGACAAGCAGTATATATCTGTATTTTTTATTTGCGATAGCTCTAAGTTCATCCGATATTTTCAAGCGAAGCATTCGACTCTCACTCCTTTAGATCCTTCAAAAACCATATGTCGCTCTTGTCAAGCGAAAATGTCCTGCCTTCAAGATACGAAAGAAGATTCATCTCACCCGTTTTCTTGAAATAAAGCTTATAGGCATAAAGCGCCTGATATTTATACCCCTTTGCCCTCTCCTCACGGTTTATTCCGTATTTTCCGTCTCCGAGAAGAGGATGTCCGATGTGTGCCATATGCGCTCTTATCTGGTGAGTTCTTCCTGTAATGAGGTCAACCTCAAGAAGCGACATATCGCCATACGACTTTAAAACGCGGTAATGGGTTATTATTTTCTTGGAGCCTGTAAATTCGTTATCTCTTACCTCGACGGTATTGTTTTTACTGTCCTTTCTGAGATATCCTTGCAGCTCGGCATCCTTGCGTTGCGGGACACCGTGAACAAGACACAGGTATGTTTTCGTAAGCTCGTCGTTTTTTATTTTTTCATTCATAAGCCGAAGAGCCTCGGCATTCTTTGCGGCAATAACTATCCCTCCGGTATTTCTGTCGATACGGTTGCATAGTGCGGGAGCAAATGACTGTTCTTCGTAGGGGTCGTATTCGCCCTTTTGACAAAGATACGCCTTGACGTGCATTATAAGAGTATTCTCGCCTGCCTCGCTGTCCTCGTGAACCAGCACCCCGGGGCGTTTGTTGAGAAGCACAATGTTCTCATCCTCATAGAGTATGTTGAGCTTCGGCAGGATCGACGTAAGGGCACTTACATCCTTTTCCGGCGAATCGAAAAACTCTTCTTTGATGAAGAGCTGTATCTCGTCGCCCTCGCAAAGAATATACTTCTGCTCTGTTCTTTTTCTGTTTACTTTTATTTTTTTGGTTCTTATGAGCTTATACATCATAGACGTCGGCAATCCCTTGACCGCTTTGCTCAAAAATTTATCAAGACGTTGACCCGCGTCATTTTTCTTTACAGTGATCGTTCTCATACCGTTTCACACTCTGATCATCAATTTTTATCTGTTTCATAATGCTTATCGTACCCATTATACCACAACACTCCGAAACTGTCAATCTATTTTAAGCCAAGCACTCTTATTTCAAATATTTTCAGACGGTTTTGCATAAAATTTAATATATTCAAAAAGGAGAATATTAAGTTGAAATTCAAAAAAACCGTTTTGTTGGTATTCGGCACACGTCCGGAGGCGATAAAGCTCGTGCCGCTTATAAAAAGGCTTGAAAGATCACAAATCATCGATCTTAAAATATGCATAAGCGCGCAACACCGTGAAATGCTTGATTCGGTGCTTAATGAATATGGGGTCCGCGCCGACTTCGATCTCGACCTTATGCGTGAGAGACAAACACTGGATCATATTACGTCGGGTGTGATTTCAAAAGTAGGGGAGATATATGACACTTGCAAACCGGATATCGTATTGGTACACGGAGACACGACCACCGCGTTTGCCTCGGCACTCGCCGCATTCTACAGAAAAATACCCATAGGACATATCGAAGCGGGACTGCGGAGCAAAAACATACTCTCCCCCTACCCCGAGGAATTTAACAGGCGCGCCATATCACTATTGGCAAGCTATCATTTTTCTCCAACTCCTATGGCGAGCGAGACGCTTATAGCCGAAAGCGTCGACAAAAATTCCGTTTTTACCGTCGGAAATACGGCAATAGATATGCTTATACATAACCTGAAGGATGACTGTATAGGCGATATAAAAAGGTCTGTCGGCGGAAGGCGATATATACTTATCACCGTACACAGGCGCGAGCACGGAAATGATCAGCTTTCGGATATTTTCTCTGCACTCCGTCGTATCTGCCTTACTTACAGCGATACAGCAGCCATATATCCTCTGCATAAAAATCCGATATTACGGCAAAAAGCCGCCTTTGCCCTCGGCGGTATCAATAATCTGCTGCTTTGCGAACCTTTGGCAACCAAAGAATTTCATTCATTGCTAAAAGATTCATATCTTGTGCTTACCGACAGCGGAGGTATTCAGGAAGAAGCGGCATTTCTCGGAAAACCGACTCTTGTGCTCAGAGATACCACCGAACGTCCCGAGGGAATAGCACTCGGAGTTCTTCGCCTTGTCGGAACAGACCCGGATCATATATTCGACGTTGCCTCAAGGCTGTTGGAAAGCAAAGAAGAATATGACAAGGCGGCACGCCCTACAAACGTATTCGGAGACGGGCACGCGAGCGAGCGAATAACCGAGATCATAGAAAAGCTGTCATAAAGCTATTTACAAAAAGCTCATTTAGTGGTACAATAGTGTGTAGAAAAAACAGGAGCGTGATTTATGGATCCACAAAATAAATTCACCGCAGGCATCTACACGCTGGGATGCAAGGTCAATCAATATGAGTCCGAGGCAATATCCGAGGAATTGGAGAGACTTGGTGTACAAGTAATTTCACCATCGTGCGCCTGCGATGCTTACATAATAAACACCTGCACCGTAACCGCAGAATCTGACCGAAAGGCGCGTCAGTTCATCCGGCGCGCTATATCGAAAAACCCCGATGCCTTTATCGTCGTTACCGGATGCTTTGCTCAGACCTCGCCGGATAAAATAGCCGCAATAGATGGGGTCGACGTGGTTATCGGCAATACGGATAAGCTGTCGGCTGCAAAAACAGTGTCTGAATTTTTGGAAAGCAAGCGAAAAAATCCTATCACCGATATACGTGTAAGCGACATCGATGAATTCGGGTTTGAACCTATGTCTATAACAAAATTTGACAGAACCCGAGCCTACGTAAAGATCGAGGACGGGTGCGAGAATAATTGCACGTATTGCATAATTCCACAAGCTCGCGGCAAGGTGCGTTCAAAAGCACCCGATGAGCTTATCAGCGAAGTGGAATCGCTCGTTCGCGGAGGATGCCGTGAGATAGTCCTCACGGGTATCGAAACGGCTTCATACGGAAAGGACCTCGGAAATACCGATCTTGCTGATATTCTTTGCCGCATAGACAAGATAGAAGGTATAGGAAGAGTTCGCCTCGGATCGCTTGACCCATCGCTCATTAAGCCGGATTTTGTGAATAAGATATCGGGGCTGTCCTGCTTGGCACCGCATTTTCACCTTTCACTGCAAAGCGGAAGCGACCGTATTCTTGCGCTTATGAAGCGAAAATACAATTCTGGCATGGCGATGAATGCGATCGAACTCTTGCGCCGAAACATTCCGAACGTAAAGTTTACTACCGATGTTATAGTCGGATTTCCCGACGAGCGCGAGGAAGATTTTCTCGAGACCTGCAAATTTGTCAGCAAGGCTGAATTTTTGATGGTACATATCTTTCCATATTCCAAGAGAGAGGGCACGCCTGCCGCAAGGATGAGCGGGCAGATACCCGAGTCCGAGAAGAACCGACGTTTGCATGAGCTTGAAAAAATACGCGACATCGGCACACGCAAGCTGCTTGAAAATGAGGTAAAAGCCGGAAAGAGGCGAGACGTTTTGTTTGAGACCTTTGAAAACGGTTATGCCTACGGACACACCGACGATTTTATTGAGGTATGCGTCGAGACACAGCATAATCTGCGCTCTCAACTGTCGAGTGTGGAATTTCTACATACGAACGGACATCTTATTTTCGGAAAACTAATCGACTAAAAAATATTTTTTGATTTTTTTAAAAAATTTTTTAATTTTTTTTAAAAACTCTTGCATTTTTCTTTAACATATGGTATAATAGCAAATGTTCTATGAGTTCATAAATTCTAATGATAAAGTATGCGCGTATGTGCATTTAGGAGGTGTCAATATGGCAAAGTGTAGTGTTTGCGGAAAGGGCGTTGTTTTCGGACAGGCAGTTTCCCACTCTCATCGTAAAACAAACAGAACCTGGAAGCCCAACATCCGTAAGGTAAGAGCTATGGTCAACGGTACACCTAAGACCATTGCTGTTTGCTCCGGTTGCCTTCGTTCCGGAAAAGTTACCAGAGTTTAATTGCTCGGTATAATCCTATTTGCATGCGCAATGCGGATTAAATTAAAAAGCAGGTTCGCGTGCGAAGCTGCTTTTTTGTTTTACCACGGAGGTATTATGCAAAACGAAAATGTTCTTGCTGTTATAGGGGCGGATGCCCCGATCTCTGCAGTAGAAGGGTTGAAGCGTGAGGGCTTTTGCGTGATCACGCTTGCTCGCGATGAACGTCTGCCGTCTCCCGTAGCCTCACACGCGGATATGCTCCTCTTCCGAGAGGATGACCGTATATTTATCTCCGCCGCCTACGCTGAGAAATGCCCGGATATAATAAAATATTCAAAGGAGTACGGTTACTCTGCGGTGCTTTGCAATTGCGTTCCGAAAAACAAATATCCCGACGACATCCTGTTTAATATAGCAACGGTCGGAAATAATGTTTTTGCCGATGTAAAACATATTGACGCTACCATAAAAGCATATTTGGAGTGCAAAGGATATTCTTTAAACTCGGTAAATCAAGGATATGCAAAATGCTCAACGGTCATCGTCGACAATAACGCAATTATCACAGCAGATAAAGGAATAGCAAAAAAAGCCACACTATGCGGCATAGATGTTCTTATTGTCAAAAATTCTCAGGATGCAGTTGCTCTCAGGGGATATGACTACGGATTTTTGGGCGGTGCCTGCGGTCTGTTTAACAATGATCTTTACTTCTGCGGGAATATCACAAAACATCCCGAATACGTCTCCATATCAGACTTTTGCCGGACGCACGGTGTGAGACTCACCTCGCTTTCCGACGAACCGCTCTACGATGTCGGTGGAATATTCTTTTTCGAAAGATTGACCTGATCTATAACAGACCGATCATAATATGTATCCCCTCGAGGATCAGAAGATGTGCGGGATAAAAAATATAGAAGAAATATTTCATTTTCAGCTTTCCGCGTTCACCCGAGTACAGCAACAAGATCGGGATCGACATCAACGAATATATCCTTACCCCACCGTAGACGATATACAACGCTATCAGACCTACTGCAAGCCCGCACACGCTGAATTCTATACGGTCGAGAAATTCAAATACCCGCGGAGCGTTTTCCTTGGGTCTGTGTACGAGGCTCGCCAGCACGGGTACACACGACCCTGCAAAACCGTAATCTATTCTGAACAACATATTTAAAATATATGAAAAAGCGATCGATGCCACAAAGATCAAGCCAAGCAATATTTTTACCGATATCTTCGCACTGCTGTCAAAAAGGCTGTTCTTAAAGGCTTGCAGGGCGTATATCATCAGTATCGACAGAGAAAACGTTATGAATATGCACATATATACGATATGGCTGTAAAAATAAAACACGCCGAGATAGGCAATACCCATACCGAGCATTGTCAGAAAATACCGAAGCTTGTTTTTTGTATATCGACACCCCTCGGCGATCATAAAAGCAAATATCGGAAAAGCAACTCTGCCGAGTATTCTGAATATGCTTATATTGGGAAAGAATATTACACCGGTATGGTCTATAAGCATAGATATAGCGGCTATTATCTTCAAAGCGTTTCCGCTGAGACAGCATATCCTTTGTCTCATATTTTTCATACCCCATTTCCCACAGAATTCAATACCGGCTGATAATATTATACATTAATTTATCTTTTTTTGCAATACGGAAAATAAAAATATGAGAAAAACAAAAAATCCTATTGCAAAAGATAAAATTATGTGATATAATTTACTGAGTTAAGTGTAAAAGCCATGATGAAGTCGGCATCATCTTTATCCCTCTTGCTGCAGAGAAAACCGCCGTTGGCTGTAAGCGGTTGCAAGAAAAGATATCGCCTTTCGCTTCGGAGCTCTATCCGTGAAAACTTCGGTCGTCGAGTAGCGGTGTGCGGTCGGTCCCCGTTAAAAGACAAAAGTGTCTGCTGTATATATACATGCAGGAATTTAGGTGGTACCGCGGTATTTATCCGTCCTATTTTTATAGGACGGATTTTTTACATGTTTTTTAATTTTTTGATATATAACGAAAGGACAGAAAATGAAAGAAAAGCTTAATCAGATCAGAGCAGCGGCTTTGGCGGCAATAAGTGCTGACGGGGCTGACATTGAACAGATAAGAATTCAGTATCTGGGCAAAAAGGGTGAGCTCACTTCCGTTCTTCGCGGAATGGGCGCTCTCTCGGCAGAGGAAAGACCTATCGTGGGTCAGCTCGCAAACGAGGTCCGTGCGGAGGTTGAAGCGGCTCTTGCCGCAAAGGCTCAGGCACTCAAGGAAGAAGCACTCGAGCGTCAACTTAAGAATGAGAAGATCGACGTGACCATGCCGTCCTCCGCTCTTGCAGTAGGACATCTGCATCCTCTCACGCAGATCCAACGCAGGATCGAAGAGATATTTATCGGAATGGGATTTTCAATTGCAGAGGGACCTGAGGTAGAGTTCGACTATTATAATTTCCAGGCTCTCAACATCCCGGAAAACCACCCTGCCAGAGATACTCAGGATACGTTCTATATTACCGATAAGATCCTTCTTCGCTCGCAGACCTCTCCCGTTCAGGTAAGAACCATGGAGAAGCAGAAGCCACCGATAAGAATAATCTCTCCCGGACGTGTATTCCGCTCTGATGCAGTCGACGCAACTCATTCTCCCCTTTTCCATCAGATCGAAGGACTCGTAGTCGACAAGGGTATTACAATGGGCGACCTTAAAGGTATGCTTGAAACATTCGCAAAAACTCTCTTCGGAGAAGATACTCGTCTGCGCTTCCGTCCTCACCACTTCCCCTTCACCGAGCCCTCTGCCGAGGTCGATGTTTCCTGCTTCGTATGCGGCGGCAAGGGCTGCAGAGTCTGCAAGAACGAAGGCTGGATAGAGATCCTCGGTTCGGGAATGGTACATCCCTTCGTGCTTCGTAATTGCGGAATAGACCCCGATGAATACAGCGGTTTTGCGTTTGGTATGGGCGTTGAGCGTATAGCAATGAAGCACTACGGTATTGACGATATGAGATTGCTTTATGAAAACGACACACGTTTCCTTGAGCAGTTCTGATTGATACGGAGGTACGAAAATGAATTTATCTAAAAATTGGCTGTCGGATTTCGTTGACGTTTCCGACATTGACGTAAAAAATTATTGCGACCGGATGACCGATACCGGCTCGAAGGTCGAGGGCTATGAAATACTCGGCGAAGATATTGAAAACGTCGTCGTCGCTCGCATACTTTCAATCGCTCCCCACGAAAACAGCGATCATCTTCAGATCTGTCAGGTGGATATCGGGGGCAAGGTCGAGCAGATAGTTACAGGTGCGCAGAATATTTTCGAGGGCGCTATCGTTCCGGCGGCTATTCCCGTGGCGAAGCTACCCGGTAATATCGTTATAAAGCCCGGCAAGCTCCGAGGCGTTGAATCCAACGGTATGCTCTGTTCTATGGGAGAGCTCGGACTTACCGAACACGATATGCCCGGCAAGGAGCCGAACGGAATTCTTATCCTTGACGACACCTATGCCGATAAGCTCGGAATGGACATCAAAGAAGCGCTCATGATGAACGACACCGTCGTTGAATTTGAGATAACCTCAAACCGTCCCGACTGTCTCTCTGTTATCGGACTTGCAAGAGAAACTGCAGTTTCCTTTGACCGCCCCTTCTCTGTTCACACCCCAAAGGTGCAGTGTGCAAACGACGGAGATAAAATTGACAACTACCTTTCGGTTTCGGTCTCCGCACCCGATCTCTGCTCCAGATACATGGCAAGAGTGGTAAAGAACGTAAAGATAGGTCCTTCGCCTCTGTGGCTCCGTATGCGTCTGAGAGCAAGCGGCGTCCGCCCAATAAACAATATCGTTGATATTACCAACTATGTAATGCTTGAGTACGGTCAGCCAATGCACGCATTCGATTACAGCTGCCTTACAGGCTCCTCAATTGAGGTTCGAAGAGCCCGCGACGGCGAGTGCTTCAAGTCTCTCGACGATCAGGATCACATACTGGACTCCTCGATGCTCGTGATCGCAGACAGCGAGCGTGCTGTCGCGCTTGCAGGTGTTATGGGCGGTGCTAACAGTGAGATAAAGGAGAATACCACAACAGTGGTATTTGAGTCTGCTTGCTTCCTCGGTACTTCGGTTCGCGTTACGGCGAAGAAAAACGGTATGAGAACCGAAAGCTCTGCAAGATTTGAAAAGGGTCTTGACCCCGAAAATTGCTTTGGCGGTCTTGAGAGGGCTTGTGAGCTGGTCGAGCTTCTCGGCGCCGGTGAGGTAGTAAACGATATCATCGACGTATATCCCACGAAGAACGAGCCTGTCGTGCTCACGCTCGATGCCGATGTTATCAACAGATTTCTCGGAATAAATATATCCGAGGACGAAATGAAGAAGATACTCACTACACTTGAATTCAAGGTCGAGGGCGACAAGATAACTCCTCCCACATTCCGGGCAGACATCGGATGTATGAACGACGTAGCTGAAGAGATCGCAAGGATCTACGGCTACAACAAGATAGAGTCCAGCCTTATCAGAGGAGAGACCACTCAGGGCGGATATACCCCCAAGCAGAAGTTTGAGATAGACCTTGAAAAGGCTATGTGCGGAATGGGTATCGATCAGATACAGACCTTCTCATTCATCAGCCCCAAATTCTACGACAAGATACGTATTGAATCTGACAGCCCGCTGCGTAAATCGGTCGTTATATCCAATCCCCTCGGTGAGGACACGAGTGTTATGAGAACCGTAGCACTTCCGTCCATAATGGAAGTGATAGCCCGCAACTACAATTTCAACAACGAAAACGTAAGGCTTTTCGAGATAGCTACCGTTTATATACCCACGGGAGAAGATACTCTTCCGAACGAGAATAAGGTGCTCTGCTCCGCTATGTACGGAAACTGTGATTTCTATGCCATGAAGGGCGTTTGCGAGAATGTTCTCAGGCTTGCGGACATAAAGAATTACACGGTTCGCTCGGCGGATAATAACCCCGCATATCACCCGGGAAGATATGCAGAAATAGCTGTGGACGGCAAGGTCATTGGCGTTCTCGGTCAAATTCATCCGCTAACGGCGAAAAATTACGGCGTAGATACCCCGGTTTACGCGTGTGAACTTGACTTTGATGCCATATTTGCAATGATGAACGGAACAAAGCTCTATACTCCTCTGCCCAAATTCCCTGCAACCACCCGCGATTTCTCCTTCGTTTGCGACGAGTCGATCGAGGTCGGAACCATCAAGGCTGAGATGGCTAAAGCAGGCGGAAAGCTTGTTGAGAATATCGAATTGTTTGACATCTACCGCGGACATCAGATAGGCGAGAGCAAAAAGTCGGTTTCTCTTCGTGTAACACTTCGTGCAGCTGACAAAACTCTTACAGTAGATGAAGCCGAAAAGGTTTCGGCAAAGATACTCAAGGCTATTGAGCAAAATCTCGGTATTTCGCTTCGTGCTTAAGGTGAAACATGGAAAAGCAAAAGCTTGATCGAATAAACGAGCTTTCCAAGAAAAAGAAGGAAGGCGCGCTCACCGAAGAAGAAGCTATGGAGCGCAAGGCTCTGCACGAGGAATATGTCCGTGAGATTCGTCTTTCGTTCGGAGCAATGCTCGACAACACGGTCATACAGTATCCCGACGGTTCGAGAAAGCCACTGAAAAAAGACGATAATAAATAGCAAAACGGGAGGCGACCGCCGATGGTCAGTCTCCCGTTTTTATATATGATATTCTGCAAGCCGGCAGATAATATAAAGCTTTTTTTAAAAGAGCTTCTGCCGAAGCATCTGTTTCATAGACCTCTAAAAATACATTGCTTTTTCTCGAATAAAAAATCTCTCTTGCCAAAAGCTCAAGGTCGACTTTTTGGCCGTCTCGAGTGTGAAGATATATTTTCGGTCGGAGAAGGAGCCTCTCAAGCATATCTGAAAATTTCGCTATATCCTCAATATTCGATTCGAAGTCTATGCACATATCAAAGTTTTTCTTCATCAGAACTCTGCACAGTGTCCAACAAACAAGCGCAGAAAGCTCATACTCTGTGCACTCTTTTCCGTTTGACAATTTTTTATAAGTAATGCCGCAATGGTACTCATCCGGTCGCATATAACACAAATTCGACATATCCGCGTACAGAACATCGCCCTTCTCATGTGCAAGAGACTCGATACAGTCCTCAAGAGCTTCTTTTTTCGATATTTCAAGATACCTTATAACATCAATTTTGCTATGTTCTGCTCTCACTCGCACAGCAGAGCCTTCATGTGACACGTGCTCAATGCCATCAAGTTTCAAGCTCCTTTCATCCGAAGAATTCAAGGCACGCCATACGAGCTTTTGTACCTCTCTGCTCTGAAGTTGCTCAGCGGAAATATTTATACCCGTATCCTCACGCAAACGCTCAAAAAAATCATATCCGAGTTTATTTGACGCAAGCTCGCTGAGATTATCGCAGATAAACGCAAATCTCTCAAAAAGCGAAAGCCTGCTTGCATCGAATTTTACATCAAATGACAAAAGGGCCATAATGCAAAGGCACTCTTCATTCTTCAAAAGTTCAATGCTCCTTGACATGGCACTTCCATCCTTAATTTTATTTTACAGTTTTTCGCAAGAATAACGAAATACCTCTGCTTCTCCGCGCTTGACTCTGTCTACGAAATCCCGCTCGTCGCCAAGCGGAGCTTTGGTCTGCATACCGGCAAGCTCTTGCTTGGCAGAACCAATGTGATTGTCTGTTCCGGCGAAGTGCAAAAGTCCGTAGTTATCGGCGTACTGTCTTGCCATTTCGTTTTCAAATTCGGTGCGGCACGCATTGATGACCTCGACGCCGTGAACGCTTCTCGGAAAAAGGCGAATATGGTCGATATACCCTGCCTCTCTGAAAGGATGCGCCTGAATGACCAGTGCGCCCTGTTCCATAAATAAATCAAGCTCCTGCCGCTTTGACATCTTCATTATCTCCGGATGTGCCAAAAACCAATCCTTGTCAAGTCCGTAGATCAGAAAATCGGTTCCTCCGTAAGAGATCTCTGCACCTAAAAATACCTTTATACCCACCTCCGGCTCAAGCGCTTTTGCCGCTTCATAATCGGAGAAATAGAAATTTATCTTTTCTTCATACGGACGGTCATACTCTATATTGATATTACCGTCGAGAAAATGATTGGTTATAAACACTCCGTCATAACCTATTGATCTGTAAAATTCCAGCACTTCGCGCACCCCTACCCTCGCGCATTTGCTTACCGGATATGTGTGCAGATGTGTCTCATACCTATACATTGTGATATACCTTCTTTTATTTTTACTAAATTTTTAAGCACTACTGCGCCGCAGTCAATTATTTTATCAAGCCACTCAAATATGTCATCATTCGTTTTTACATAATTATAACATAAAAGTATTTTAATTTCAAGGATTATCACATAGTTTATTCCCGTATTTTAATCAATTTACTTGACACAACGTATAATTTTTGATATAATATATCGTGAGGTTGTGTAACCATTTTTATTTTAAGCGAAAGGAGAGCATATGAAAAAAGCCATGCCTGAGATCGTCGGCAACGAAAAGCTAAAGCAACGGCTTTGCCGTGATATAAGCTCAGATTCGCTCTCTCACGCTTATATTATCGAAGGCGCCGACGGCAGTGGCCGTCACACGATCGCGCTTATGTCAGCGGCATCTCTTGCCTGCGAATCGCGACATGACCCAAATACACCCATGCCCTGCCTTACCTGCCGGTCGTGCAGAAAAATACTCGAGGGCAAGTCTCCCGACGTTATATTTGTCGGAAGTGAAGGCAAGGCTACACTCGGAGTCGATTCAGCACGTTTCATAAAAGAAGACGTCTACACCGTGCCAAACGATCTTGATGACAAAATATACATAATAGAGGGTGCGGACAGAATGACACCTCAGGCTCAAAATGCGATATTGCTCACGCTTGAGGAGCCTCCGTCTTTCGTGCATTTTTTCCTGCTGTGCAACAATGCGGGATCTCTGCTCGAAACTATACGGAGCCGTGCTCCGATACTGCGCACAGAGCTTATCGACAAGAAACACATAGACGAATATATCTGCTCGCATGACAGACGCGCCGCGCAAATGAAGCAGTCCTCTCCAAAGGAATACGACGAGCTTCTGCTTACCGCGGGCGGCGGCATCGGAAAGGCACTTGAGTTACTTGACCCCAAGCTTTGGAAACCAATACGTGAGCGAAGAATACTGGTAAGCGATTTCGTTTCGGCAGCCATAAACTCACTTGGAGCTCGAAATATTCTGCCTCTGCTCTCAAAATTCTCAACCGCAAGAGATATACTTGAGCTTGAGCTTTCCATGCTCTCGGATGCACTCAGAGATCTGATATTGCTGAAAAAAAGCGACAATGCCCCTCTCACCTTTTATTGCGACCGAAACGACGCCATAGACTTGTGTGACCGAACTACGACTTCTTTTCTTTTCGAGATGCATAGGGCTGTCTCCGCCGCGCTCGACGAAAACAAGCGAAACGCCAACACTCGTCTGATGACCATGAAAATTGCGGTATCCGCAAATCTGATATAGTATTCTACCTTGAAAGGAAACATAATGGAAAACGAAAACAAAAACGGTTCTGTTCAAAAGCAACACAACTCGGCTGATCAGAAAAAAAACAAGCCTCCAAAACATAGATCTTACTTTATAGAGCCCAACGGAGACCAAAAGTCCGTACAAAAGTCCGAGACAACAAAACAGGAAAACTCTGCGAATACAAATCAGCAGCCTAAAGGCAACAATCAACGCAACAACCATCACCACAACCGTGGTAATCACCGTAAAAACGAGACGAGGCCTCAAAATCAAGAATCAAAATCTCACGAGTCCTCACAGGAGCAGGTAAAAACCGAGCAAAGCAATAAGCCTGTAGCGGATAATCAAAATGCGGCGAAGCACAATTCCAACAATAACCGCAATCGTAACAAACATAATCCCGATAAACGCAAAGACGATAAAAACAGGAACCAAAAGCCCGATACAGTTCTCAATGAGCCGACTCCGGACAACAATGACACTCTCCGGTCCATAAAATCATCCGCGCCGAGCACCAAATCGGCAGACAAACTTCAGCGCCCTGCTGCTCAAAAGGTGAAAAATTTCTCCGAATCCCCGGAATTCAATCAATATTCGGATTATGAGGAGTTTTCATTTGAGGAGCTCTACGGCGAAGATAAATTCTCGTCTGCTCCCGCAAAGTCCAATTCCGATAATCCGCAGACCTCTGTGTCGGAAAACAGTGATCCTGAGCCTATGTTAGAGGTGGTCGGAATCAGATTCAAGGCATCGGGAAAGACATATTATTTCGACCCCAAGGGCATCAATCTGCGCGTAGGCACTCACGCTATCGTGGAGACCGCCCGCGGCATTGAATACGGAGAGGTAGCCATGGGAAACACCATGGTAAGAGAAAGCGAAACGGTTCCCCCGCTCCGCACCATAATCAGAAAAGCAACAGATTCCGATGATAAACACCACGCTGAAAACAGAGAGAAAGAGGACGTTGCATTCCGCGTTTGCAACGAGAAGATAATCGATCACGAGCTTGATATGAAGCTCATAGATGCGCAGTATACCTTTGATAACTCTAAACTTATCTTCTATTTCACGTCATCAGGCAGAGTCGATTTCCGCGACCTTGTAAAGGATCTTGCGTCTGTATTCCGCACGAGGATAGAGCTCCGGCAGATAGGAATACGAGACGAAGCGAAAATGGTCGGCGGTCTCGGACTTTGCGGCAGACCTCTTTGTTGCTCCCTCTTCCTCACCGATTTCGGTCAGGTATCCATCAAAATGGCAAAAGAGCAAAATCTTTCTCTCAATTCTTCAAAAATATCGGGAGTCTGCGGCAGACTTATGTGCTGTCTGAGATATGAACACGACACGTACGAATATGAGATTAAGCGTACCCCGCCTGTCGATTCAATCGTAAGGACCGTGGACGGCATAGGTGTAGTTACCGAAATAAACCCTCTTGCCGCGACTATAAAGGTAAAGCTCAACTCTTCGCTCGATACTCCTCCCAAATCCTATAAGCGCGATGAGGTTACAGTTCTTAAGAAAAAGCAGGAAAATTCTTAAGTCAAGGAGATAGCTATGCGGCTCAAAAGTATGATCGTCAAAACACTGATAGCGTCAATATTGTCATCGTTGATCACGCTTACCGCGAGGCTTGTTTTGGATATGCTTGCGTCAAATAGCCCAGACACTGCACGCAACGCCGCGATGATACTTCTGTCCTTGTTAGCCCCTGTGTCTTTTTCGGTAATACTTATTTACCTTTTGCACGTTTACCGTGGCAACGGCGAGGGCGAGGTGTGGGAGGATTATCCCGAAACCTACGGCGGAATTATCAGGGATATATCGATGGTCGTAAAAAAAGAGTGTCCTGTCCTTGCACTTATCGCTTCTGTCGGTGCTTTGAATCTTACTTTATGGCTCCTCAATCATTTGCTGATACACAGCAGGCTGATAAAAATCATAACAGATATCTTCATTTCGGTATCCTCCCTGGGAATTATATTTCGCGATGATATTTTGCAAAAAACGCTCGGATATCTTTCGGGAACGCTTTTTACATGTGCCGTATATGTCATAGTTTATGCCCTTTTCCGTTGGAAATGGCGCAAATTTATGTAATATCTACATCAATTTGTAATTAATGGCAAATTGACGTTTTGCGAGAAATTACGAAAAACCGCTCTTTTCATCATTTTGAGAAAAGAGCGGTTTTTATTTGTTTATTTACTTTGAGCAAGCAACCATTCGAGCAGTTCGTCATCCGAATAGGCGTAATCCCACGCATTATGACCTACTCCGTAGCATATTTTCAGCCTTGCATTATGATTGCCGTATCGGTTTACCGACTTGAGCATATTGGCACTTTCGGAGAACGGGACAGTGTCGTCGCAATCGCCGTGATACATAAATATCGGCATTTTTGAAAGCGCCGTTCCGTACCAATATATACCGCTTCCGCAAATAGGAGCTATTGCGGCAAATCTGTCAGGGTCTGCCATGGCAAGCATCCACGTACCCGTACCTCCCATGCTCAGTCCCGTAAGATATATTCTTTTTTCATCGACAGGCAAAGTCCTGCACATATCGTCAATAAATGCCAGTAACGATTCTGTATAGCACCCCCAATATTTCTCGTAGGGGCATTGAGGTCCGACAAAGATGAAGGGATACTGCGCGCCGTTCTCCCGAACGTGCTTCATATATCCGTGTCTCATAGCAATATCAAGGTCGTCCCCTCGCTCTCCCGCTCCGTGCAAAAATATGACGAGCGGATATTTTTTGCTCGGATCAAAATCTTCGGGCAAATACTTTACGTACCCGAAATTATGATAAATGTCAGATGTCCATTTGTGCTTGGTGTACATATTATGTCTCCTTCCGGTTTGCTTTTGTGTTCTAATTATAGCATTTTCATACGCGCTTTGTCAATACAAATTTCGAATATTGGAGTTTTCCCAAAACCTGTTAAGCGATAACCTTGACAAATGGCTTGACATATTCGCTTTTTTGTGATAATATTAAATACGCAGTATAAGGAGAGGAGATCACGACAATGAGAAAGTTTTATATTTTATTATCCCGAACCGACACCATTCCCGCGCGGATCATACGCAAGGTTACGGGTGCCCGTTATTCTCATACCTCCTTCTCGCTCTACCCCCGAACCGACCATTTTTACAGCTACGCACGCCGTCATATTGATCTCCCGATATTCTCCGGATTCATTTCGGAAAACATACACACAAAGGTATTTGCAAGATATCCCGATACTCCCTGCCGCCTGTATTCCATAGAAGTGAGCGAGGAATCTTATCAAAAAGCCAAAAAGCTCATAAGATACTTCAGAAACCATAAGAAAGAAGCTACATACAATTTCATCGGTGCTTATGCCATGCCGCTGAATATCCCCATAAAGCGAAGGAACAAATTCACCTGCTCTCAGTTTGTTGCCTTCGTTCTGCATTATTCGGGTGCTTGCAAACTTCCAAAGGATCCATATCTTATGATGCCCGACGATTTTATGAGAATAGAAAATACCACTCTTTTATACAGCGGTAAACTTAAAGACTGTAAAATCCCAAAGTTTTGAGTAAACAGTTAAAATTTTTCGCAAAAACTATTGACTTTTTATAATGTCATATGTTATAATATCGCTTGTGGTGATAACGCCGGTGTGATGGAATTGGCAGACGTGCTGGACTCAAAATCCAGTGGTAGCGATACCGTGTCGGTTCGACCCCGACCACCGGCACCAAAACAAAATGATCCGAGCCGTGTCTTTCTGAAAAGATCGGCTCGGGTCATTTTTTGGTTCTATAAAAATATATAAAATATTTTCAAAAATCTGCGTTGTAAATAGATATGACCCAATTTGTTGAAAAAAATAATAAGAA
>CAYQEY010000021.1:0-25939 GCA_964416635.1 uncultured Lachnospiraceae bacterium
TAAGCGCATACAACAATGTGATTATGGAGGTGGTCTTTGTCAATATGAGTGGCGACAATTGCTTCGTGATTTTTGAATTTTTCAAACCCTTTGACGAGTTCCATTCCGATTTCATTTGCCTCTTGCGGAGAGATTGCTTCGCCGATCTTGAAGGACTGAACGAAATGATAAAATCTAACGCCGTCAGGCTCGTGACCGTATATCTTTTGAGTTGCAAGGAAAGACTCATTTGCCAGCTCCGGGATGCAATTGTTGCCCGAAATATATGCGAGCTGTTCATCATCATCGAGAGTTTTTGACGGCTGCATACAGTAATCCAGCACGCCTTTTTGTGCGCTCGGTGTCTGATTCTTTTCGGGAATACTTTCAATTACCGCCATCCGAATCACCTCCAAGCGTGAGAAGGATCTGACGATAGACCGACAATAATTCCGAGAGATCGACCGCAGAGATCCTGCCTTGATGACACAGCTTTGTGAGTTGGTTGAGGTTGTTTCCCTGATATCGAAGCTCTTGGTTCAGCTCTCGCAGATCTGAATTGACGATGACCTTGCCGTGCATACACATATCCAAAATAAAGGCTCGCATTGAGGGAGCAACAGCTTCGTACATCTTGCCTTGCATCGTTAATTTTTCTTCGGGAGTAACCCGAATCGTAATGGTTTCTGTTTGTGATCTACCCAATAAAAATCTCCTTTCTTGGTATGGTATTTTTGTTTTCGTTTCTTTTGGATGATTGCGTAGCAATCTGTTTTCATTTCCGCAAAGAAAAGGAAAGTGGGTTCGGGCTTCTGCCCGATTATGTCCCGGCGTGAGCGCAGGGACGGTGCGAGGCGGTCGCCGCCAAATGGCGGTGGACGTCCACGCGCTATGCTTGCCCCAGACGCAAGCGTCGGGAAAACGGAAAAATAGTGACATTGCCGTATGTGACAATATATCTACCCATTTGCAACATGATTTGAAACACCTATTTTGCCGATGGTCTTTTATTTGATTCCTGCATCGCAGTTTTTGAACCGTGTGACATCGTGATAGGGCGATAACCAATTTCGGTAGCGGCTACCGAAATTACAAAGTCATATGGTTATATGACGATTATTCCAATTCGCTTTGATATTTGCTATTATAACACAATATTATTGTATTGTCAAGACTTTTATATAATATTTTTGTATTATCCATTGACAAGTACAATATTTTGTGATAAAATGTATATGCAATACAATTTGGAGGAATATCCGTATGAATTATGTTGGTGAACAAATAAGAAAATACCGTAATATAAAAGGCATGACACAGCAGGACATTGCCGACGCTCTCGGCGAGAGTTCGGGCAGAGTGATCTATAACTGGGAGAAAGGCATCGGCCGTCCCGATTGCGACAAGCTCGCACGTCTTTGTGATCTTCTTGAAGTTTCTGCCGATGAGCTGATCGGATGTAAGTCTATGACGCAACGTCCGACTGCTACCGAATGGAACACCATACAAAAATACCGCGCCCTTGACGAGCACGGTAAAGAAGTCGTTGATTATTTGATCGACAGCGAATATAAACGTGTGGTAACACTTTCGAGGAAGCCCAAGCCCCGTATGCTGAAGATGGATTACTATACGTTCCCTGCGTCTGCCGGCACCGGAAGCTTCCTTGACAGCGATCTTGCCGAAGAACTGCTCGTGCCCGAGAGTGCAGAGGCGGAGCAAGCGGATTTTGTCATCTCAGTCGGCGGCGACAGTATGGAGACAACCTATCACGACGGAGATAAGGTGTTCGTTGAAAAGTGCAACTCGGTTGATATTGGCGAGGTCGGTATCTTCGTTGTCAACGGTGATGCTTATATCAAGGAACTTGGAAGCAAGTGCCTGATATCGCACAACGGAAAATACAAACCTATTATTCTGACCGAAAACGATAGTGTTTATTGTTGCGGTAGGGTGATTGGAATTGTTGAATAAAAAGCAAGCGAGTCCATCGTAATCGATGAGCTCGCTTGTTTTTAGGTTGAGCATTTTGCTGTATTAGTGGCGAAATGTTGTGTTTGAATTATTTCTGTTCTTCATCTGCTGCATCGGCAGAAGCATCTGCTGTATCAGCAGCAATTTCTTCAGTGGGCTTTGCTTTTTTCTTGATTACAAACCAATAAATTGCAAATCCACCTGCACCTACTACAAGCAAAGCACCGATTATGATAGCAATTATCGCACCTGTTCCAAGTCCGTCATCGCTTTCTTCCTCGTTTATACCAATTACTGCATACTTGGAGAAGTGATCGGTTTCAAAGGAAATACTGCCATCAGCATTAACGGTAGTCTTACATTCTTCATAACTACCATCTGGAGCAATATATACCACTATGATACGATCATACTCTGTGTTGAGTTTAGGAGCAGGAAGTGTTACCACAACTGCACCGTTAGGCCGAATTGTAACGCCATCGAGCAAGAGATTGAGGTCATATACGCCGAGTGCTGTCACAACAGTTTCAGCTGTTTCAGCAAACTCGCCAAGTATCTGATCAGACACTTGTTCGTTGGATTTGTCAACGAAGTCAATAACGGTTCCGGCAGGAAGTGTTGCTTGGCTATTAGAAGGAATTTCAATCGTTACTCCGAAATCAGCATTCTCGATATTGACAACAATTTTTGGAATGCTCTCGGTTTTCGTGATGGAGCAATAAGCACAAGTGTAAGTCTTTACGCCTTCCTCATCAACTGTTGCTTCTTTAGTCACAACACCGTTATCCCAAGTATGAACTGCCGTGTCAGCCTTTTCTCCACAAGCACATTCTTTCCAATGGTTTGCTTCGTCCTTCTTAATGTTGTCGTAATTGTGCGTATGACCAAGTGCAGGGGTAATTACATAACCACAAACGGTACAGGTCTGAGCCGTGATTTCGGTTGCGGCATCTCCTGCTGCGTGAGAAGCATTATCCTTCTTATCTCCACACTTAGAGCATTCGTGCCAATGTGAGGTGGCATCAGAACTCCAAGTGGTTTGATAATTATGACTCGGTGTATCGCCAACTTCAAATATTTCAGTTCCTTTTACTCCACAAGCAGAACAACTCTTATAATATACTGCCTTGCTTGTGCACGTTGCAGATGCCTTCAAATATGCATCCTCAACCTTGTCGATATAAGAATGTGCCTTTAAGGTTCCATACTCAAACGTAGCCGTACCCGCCTTATCGCAAGTAGCGCAGTGCTTGTAGTAAACTGCCTTGCTCGTGCAAGTAGCAGCAGACTTCAGATACGCATCAGTTGCATCCTCGGCGGTATAAACGTGTTCGAGCAAAATGCCGTATGGCTGATGGCAACGAGTACATTCTGCCTTTGCGGTACAAGTTGCAGTTCCGCCCGTGTGTCCAAGCTCAGAGCCGTTTGTATAGGTTGTCGTTCCCTTGGCATCACACATTGCACAGCAATAGTAATAAACTGCGGCATCGGTACAAGTAGCTGCGGATTTCTTGTAAATGTCGGTGACTACCTTTCTTGTGTAGTTGTGAGGGAGCGTAGTGCCGTGTTCAAAGGTGGTTGTGCCCTTGGCATTACAGGTTTCACAGCAATGATAATAAACAGCCTTGCTCGTGCAAGTGGCGACAGACTTCAGATAAGCATCCGTTGTTACTTGCTTTGTGTAAGAGTGGGGCTCAGTAGAACCATACTCAAATGTAGCAGTACCCGCCTTATCGCAAGTAGCGCAGTGCTTGTAGTAAATCGCCTTGCTCGTGCAAGTTGCAGCAGACTTCAGATACGCATCAGTTGCATCCTCAGCGGTATAAACGTGTTCGAGCAAATTGCCGTATGGCTGATGGCAACGAGTACACTCAGCCTTTTTGGTACAAGTAGCCGTTCCGCCTGTGTGCCCAAGAACATTACCGTATTCAAATGTTGTTGTGCCCTTAGCATCACAAGTTGCACAGCAATACTTGTAAACTGCTTTGCTGTCGCAATCTGCATCAGATACTTTGTAAGCATCCTCGATCACTTGTCTTGTGTAGGAGTGTGCAAGTGTTGAACCGTATTCATATGTGGTAGTACCTCTGGCATCGCAAGTAGCGCAACAATAATAGTAAACCGCTTTTGAAGTACAAGAAGCATCGGATTTCTTGTAAGTATCCGTTGTTGCCTGTCTTGTGTAAGAGTGAGGTTCAGTTGAACCATATTTAAAGGTTTCAGTTCCTTTTTCTCCACAAATTGCACAGCTCTTGTAATAAATAGCGGGAGAAGTACACGTTGCTTCACTCTTCAGGTAAGTTGTATCTTCTTTAGTGAAACTGTGGTTGCACTTAACTGTGATAGAACCGTCTTTATTGGTCAGTGAAATAACCTTGTTAGCTCCATCCTTCAAGGTAACGGTCAACGAAACATCCGTTGTGCCAAAAGCGGAAGCATCTTTTACTCTAAACGTAACTGTAAAAAGATTTCCACTAACCGTGTTAGTTCCCGAGAAAGCAAATGCACCTTTGCCCTTCGCAACATCGAAGTTAGCAAGCATTGCACCACTTACGTTACAAGAACCACCCGTTAACTCTAAAACACTTGAATCATAGCTTACTGCAAGTGAACCCGAACCAACTACTACACTTTCTGAAAGTGTGGCATTGAAAGTGACTGTTTCACCGCGATAAGCGGTTTCGTCATTAACATTTACGCTTGTGCCCGCTGCGCTGACAGCCAACGCAACACAGGTACACAACGCAGTCAGTGTAAATATTACAGATAGAATTTTAACCAAATTCTTCTTTCTCATTCTGAGTCCTCCTTAGTCCTCATCTTCCTTTTTTCGTTCTTCGGTCGTCATGATAGTTACGGCAGCCGGAGCAGGTGCAAGCGGATAATCATCCGGGAAGAATGTGTACATCAAAAGGTGAATAGCATCGTCCTTATCAACCATTCCGTTACCATTGTAATCCGCTTCTTGATTGATAGGATAATCTTCGGGGAAAAAACTATGCATCAAGAGGTAGATGGCGTCATCCTTATCAACACTTTCATTTCCATCAATGTCACCGGGAGCTACTGAATAAACAGTGATCTGTCCTGCAACATTTTTGAAATCACACTCCTGAGAGGTTACGGTACAAGATACGGGGTAATTTCCATCAGCCGTACCAGCCTTTACCTTGAAAGTTAGGGAGATAATCGTTCCGTTAATATCTTTAGCGGTAGAAAGTGCCAATGCACCCTTGCCGGTAGCTGCATCCCAATTAGAAAGAATTGCATCGGTTACCTTCCAATCAACACTAACAAGCTCAAATACGCTTGTGTTATAGGAAATATCCGAAATTGCAAGGCTTCCCAAGTTAGGTGCGCCGGAAAGGAGAATATTCACAACAACAGTTTCGTTTGCACGGGCAGACGAGTTATTAACCGTCACTATCGGCAAATCGCTTGCTGTGAATTTTGCAGTATAAACTGCATCACCAAAACAATTGGTTACAGATTTATCCCAACCCACGAACACATAACAGTAGTTCTCGTCGGAAGGCTTCTTGGGAGTGCCGGGTACTACAACCGCGTCACCATAATGATAAGTCTTGCTACTAATCACATCATCGTTGTAGTTCTTGAATACAACGGTATAATTGATGTACGCTGCATTATAAGTTGCCTTATACGTTGCGTTGCTATCGCAATTTGTAACAGCCTTATCCCAACCTGCAAAGGTATAGTTGTAGGTGTTATCAGATGCCTTTGTGGGCGTTATGGGAGTGACTATCGTGTCACCGTAATGATAGGTTCTTGTGCTGATAGGTGTATTATCCTCATCAACAAATTTAACGGTGTATTCGATGTAAGTGGGAGTATAGGTTGCGGTGTAGGTTACAGATCCGCTACACGTAGTTGCAACCGATGTATCCCAACCTGCGAAAGCATAAGTGTAGGTGTTATCCGCTACTCTCGTAGGATCAGAAGGAACAACAACCGCATCGCCATAGTGGTAGGTATTGGTGCTGATTACATCTCCGTTATAATCTTTGAATACTACCGTATAGTCGATATATTTCTTCTCATAGGCGGCAGTATAAATAGCTTCACCCATACAAAACTCGCTAATAGGCTTATCCCACCGAAGGAAAGTATATGTGTAAGTCAAGTCTGATTCTTTAAGAGTTGAAGGAATCAAGATTTCGTCATAGAGTTCATATGATGCCTGGCTAAGTATATTTCCGTATTCATCTTGGAACGTGATCTGATACGTTGGACCTACTTCAGATTCTGACAAAGTTTTGGCTGTCAACGCTTCACTTGGAGCGCTTGCATAATATCGATCGGTTGCTGCAAAACGACAATAGATAAAATAGTTTGTTTTGCTTTCAAGACCTAAAAAAGCATTTGATGACTGCCAATGAATACCGTCAATACTATATTCATATCCTTCAAGCTTCTGTAAAATTATGCAATCTCGTCCGACAGCAACAAGCGTAGGCATCGACGGTGCTGATACAGTGCCTTTTTCCGTTCTGACAACAGTATAAGAAATAGCTTGGCTTGCATAGTGAGTATCAGTTTCCGCAAACCGCACATACACGGTATAATTTGTAGCGCAATCGAGATTTACAAAAAGCGGCTCACTTTGCCAATTCACGCTATCAATACTGTATTCACATCCAGAAATCAAATCAACTCTAATGCTTTCTGCCGTAACCTCAAGAGCTAAGGGAGTCGAAGGCACATCCTCATTATCAGCCTTATCGGTTCTTAACAACAACGGAGCACTAACAAACCCAAAGGGAGCATTTTCAGTAGCCTTTATTCTCTGGTAAAATGAGTAACCCGTACCGGGCAAAAGCTCTGTAAACACGTTGCTATCCTGCCAATTGATGCCATCAATACTATATTCCATTCCATCAATTTTCAAGAGAACAACCTTGCTATCCGTGAAGGAAAGTGCTTTGGGATACGTTTGCACATATCCACTTCCCTCACAATCCTCACACTCGTATGTTGAACCAACTATTCCGTTCGTACAGTTGGAACAGGTTTTCGTTTGAGTCGAGATTTTAACTGATGTCGAGCCACAGTTGCTACAATAGGATATCGTGCCATACCCTGTAACATGTGTAACAACATGATTGCCACCACAAGAATTACAGGTCTTAACAGTCACGCTGTAAGTTCCGTTTCCATTACAGCTTCCGCAGGTATTTCCCGCTGTAAAATGGCCTTCTCCGGCACAGCTATGACAGGCAGGAGCCCACATTGCGTAAAAGGTCACCTTACCGTTACAATAAGTAGCTCCCGGCTGATAAACAGCATTATTATCGGTCAATGTATTCCAGCCGACAAAAGCAAAACCCTCTCGCGATGGAATCGTTTCACTTAGTGTGTCTAATTTGCCCCCCATAGTTTGACTGTTTGGTGCGCCCGAGCCGCCGTTTGCATCATAATGCACCTCAAAGCTATCAAAATATCCGAGTGCATCGCAGTTTTCACAATCAAAGTAATCGGTTATTTTTGTGCTACCGTCACATATTGTACATTTGCTTCTGCAATGATAACAGGTTTGATAATCCGGCACTAAGCCGTCACCGCCGCACATAAGACAATTTACATATTTACCGCTGCCATAGGGATCCTTTACCTGACCTGATCCATAGCAATTACTACAAGACATATCCCCCGTGCTATATTTGCCGCGCCCATAGCAGTAGTAACAGCTTGATGAATATACATAACCGCTTTTACACGACGTGCAGGTTCTTGTGGTATGTTGTTTTCCTGTTCCACCACATTCTTGGCACTCCGTTTTCCAAATAGCATACAGGGTAATGGATTCGGTTAAGGTCAGAGCATCTCCCACTCCATATTCAACCGAGCCATTGGCATTAGTTGCCCATCCAACAAACACAAAATTATCTTTTGTTGGAATGTCATAAGAAACCGTTGCTGCAGATTCCAACGGAACGTAACTTACAGAAGGTGCATTTTCTCCACCGTTAGCATCGTAGGTTACAACGAATATAATGCGCTCGTATCCACATATATCGCAAGTCACATCTTGATTATTATCATATTTGTGTCTCTCAACACAAAAGATGCTATTACAGGTATTACATACACGCCAATGATTGTCTGCGTCCTTGCTATATTTGAGGTTTAGTGCATGCGGTGCTTCACGCAATTCATAACATGCATTGCAATCGCTGTCACATTCATCGTCATACGTATGTCCAAGAGGCGATCCGTAAGAAAAAGTCAAGTCCTCGTTCTTTTCACCGCAATGGCAGGATTTGGCATAAACTGCTGCTTCGGTACAAGTCGCATTTTTCACAAGAAATCTATCATCTATGACCGTTGTGTAATGGTGTACATAATCACCTTCAAATGTCAATGTGTCACTTGCGTGCTTACAGTCGGAGCAGGACTTATAATATACACTTTTTGCTGTGCATGAACCCTCGGACAACAAAAAATCATCTGAAATAATATCTTTATAGCTGCAGCCGTTTTTGCAAGGCATTAAGTAAATGGTTAGACCTTTTTTCTGTGCAAAATTTCTTACAACATCGTTGTCTGCGTAACAATACACGGTAGGCAAAGAATATCCAAAGGCATAGTTATCTATTCTTTTCGGTGTAGCATAAAACGTATACTTTGGAGAGGAGTACGACGATGTGAAAACACAGAAGGCATATTGGGATATAGACGGACTTCCGTAGATACAAACGTCCGTGAGGCTATTGCAACCGTAAAAAGCAGAATTTTCGATGCTCTTAACACTTTCGGGTATGACAAGTTCTGTGATCAGGCCACATTCCTTAAATGCTCCCGCACAGATGGTTGTTGTCCCTTCGGGAATAACTAAATTTTTGCCAAGCGGCACCCCGTCAAGCAACATTTGCTCCGCTTCGGGCGGATAAGCACCATCTGCCAAGGAAAGTTCGCACCATGCCTTCAGATCGTGTATGTTCACGGTTTCCAACCCCGAGCATCCCTGAAAAGCGTAACTCCCTATACTCACAATCGTAGACGGAAAATCCAAATAGGTTAATCCGCTACATCCAGAAAACGCCCACCCCTCAATAGAGGTAACGCTACCGTCCGCAGGTATACTACTGTTTTTGCAACCTAATATCAGACATTTGGAAGCCGTCAGAATTAGGCAATTTCCGTTTGCGTGATACTTTGGGTTTCCGGCTTCCACAGCAATACTTTCAAGAGATGAACAGCCATGAAACGTTCCATTCAGCATTTCAATTGTCGTTACACTTTTTGGAACAAACAGTTTCGTCAGACTTGTACAGTCATCAAATACACGCCCTTCTATATGCGTAACGGTAGACGGGATTGTGATACTTGCCAAACTGTTACAATCTTGAAACAAACCATACTTTAATGTCGTTATTCCTTCCGGAAGAATACACGAAGCCAAATTTGTGCACCCGCTAAATGCACCAGAACCTAAAGAAGTCACACCATTAGGAATGACGATATCATTCAACGAAGTGCAAAGCTCAAATGCACCGTTTCCAATCGAGGTAATGGTTTTCGGAAGCGTGATTTTCGTGACGTTCGCACAGTTTTGAAAGGCATACTTCCCTATGCTATTTACTGAATATCCTCCTAAAGTGGAAGGCACTGTAACCTCTCCGCTGATATTCGTGTCGACATCAGTGATCGTCGCTTCTCCGTTGCTTATAGAATAAGTATAGTATCCCCAGGTATAATCAGCGGCAGACACACCTATCGCACTAAAAATCGACAATAATACTAATACTATAATTGAAAAAGGCAAAACGTAAAACGCTTTTCTTAGTATTTTCATATTCAAATCCACCCTTCTATATTGCTTTCAAAATATCTGCCGCAACTCTGTTATCGTCATATGCATTTTTTGCTTTATTAATACAGATCGTTGCCGAACTCGGAATACTGTTGACATATACTATTGTATTGTCGGATGGATGCGCGCCACAAATAAACACATCGCAATCCGATAGAATATCATATTTGCTATTAATACTTTTTACATCGTCTCCAAATGAAGTAATACCAATTAGTAGATCATTCCACTTGATTTTTATGGTTATATCCCCTTTATAATTGCTTGCAAGAGAACCACCACAGGATTTCAATTTTTCTTTATCAATACAAGATCTTTGCCTCTTTTTATCACTTATTTTTTCCAAAACACCACCATATGGATTGCTCAAAAGCAAATCAGCAAGGAGTTTAATCGTGCTCGTTTTTCCGCTATTCGTTCTTCCGACAAGGGTAATTATTTTCATGTATGTTCTGGCTCCTTTCCTGCACCGAATGAACCATTCTGTGCAAAAATTACCTATTTTCTGAAATATTATATCACATTATCGCTCGTTTTTCAATAGCAAAATGCAAATATGTATATGAATCGGCATATATTTTCTGTTCATCAGGGTGATATATGCTGTTTTTTTGCTAATATACTGCATCGAATGGTTCAATCGACGCAGTTTTGCTCACAAAACTCGCGGCAGTTTCTGCATCATTTCAATTTTGTGGTCAAGCATACAGTGCGCATATCGGTTGAGCGTGATTGAAGCATTCTGATGCCCCATGATATCGGCGACGGTCTTGATATCCATTCCACACTCAATAGCGCGTGTTGCGAAGGTATGGCGTAGGGCGTGAAAGTTGAGTTTGCGCACTCCCGTGCGCTCGGTGAGCTTTTCAAATATGTATTGGTACGAACGAATCGACATTCGTTCGCCTTTTTTATTCTCCACGACGTAGGGCGTTTGCGCATTTTCATAGTCTTGACGGAGCATATTCGTGATATATTCGGGCAGAGGAATGACTCTGTCCGATGCTTTTGTTTTAGGAGTGTCCACACAGATCTGCCACGTGCCGCTTTCGTTTTTCTCTCGATAAACTGTTTTCGTGATTTTTATTACGCCTCGTTCAAGGTCAACGTCATTCCATGTGAGACCGAGAAGTTCTCCAATACGTAAGCCTGTATAAAGGCAGAGAAGGATGCCGTGAAGGCGTTTATCTTCTGCCATTGCAATCTCCGTTTCTATCGCTCTTTGTTCTTCTACTGTAAAAGCTTCAATCTTCTTTGTTTCAGCTTTCGTCCTACGCACTCGCACACACGGATTTTCTTCGACATACTCCATATCGCAAGCGTATTCAAACGCAAGATTGAGAACAGACAGCATCATATTTGTGCTTGTAGCGGAAAGCTTTTCGCCATTCCGCATATTGCCGTCCTTCTTCTGCTGTGAGAGGAAGTCTTGAATCTCTCTCCGTCCAAGCTCAGAGATACTTCGATCTCCAAGCGCAGGTACAATGTGCATCGTAATTAGTCCCTGATATCGGCTGTACGTCCGCGCCTTGATATGCTCCTTTTGATAGATTTCCAACCATTCTGTAAGTAAATTTTGTGTCGTCATAATGACCTCCTTGAATTTTGATGATACAAATATTGTACATCAAAATTGTCACACGGGTATTAGCAACACAATATCACGGCTGTCCGCAAAAGTCCAGATAACTTTTTGTTAACTTGATACAGAAATGCAAAAATGTTTTATTTGTCTACAGCGGTGCAAATCTTGACATTCAATACAAGGGAATTGTGTTATTCGAAGTTTATATATAATATTTTTGGAGTTTTCATTGACAAATCCAGATTTGTATGGTATAATGATCACACTTAAGGCAGGAAGGAGGAGAAATGATGAGAGGTGTAATCTACGCACGCTATTCCTCGGACAATCAGCGTGAGGAATCGATTGAAGGACAAATTCGAGAAAATACAGCATTTGCAAAAAAGAACGGAATTGACATTGTCGGTACATACATTGACCGAGCACTTTCTGCCAAAACGGATAACCGCCCCGAGTTTCAGCGGATGATCAAGGACAGCGCGAAGAAGGGCTTCGATGTGGTTATCGTTTGGAAGCTCGACCGATTCTCTCGTAACCGTTACGATTCGGCAAAATACAAGGCGATGCTGCGTAAGAACAATGTCAAGGTGGTTTCCGCAACAGAGTCTATCTCCGAAGGTGCAGAAGGTATCATTCTTGAGTCAGTGCTTGAAGGCATGGCGGAATACTATTCCGCTGATCTGGCTGAAAAGGTATCGAGAGGTATGACCGAGAATGCGCTCAAAGCTCGCTTTAACGGCGGTCAAATTCCGCTTGGCTTCACGATAGATGATGAACAGCACTATCAGATCGATCCCGAGAAAGCTCCGCTTGTCATTGAGATGTTCCGCAGATACGCAGGTGGTGAATCCATCACAAACATCATTGAAGATCTGAACGCAAGGGGTATCCGCACGTCACAGGGCAATCGTTTTAACAAAAACTCACTCGCTCGCATTTTTGCCAACCGCAGATATATCGGAGAGTACGCATACAAGGACGTGGTAATTCCGGGTGCGATACCAGCCATTGTTTCCAAGGACGTTTTTGAAAGGGTGGCGGTTCGTATGACTCAAAACAAGCATGCAACGGGCAAGGCGAAAGCTCCAGAGAGATATTTGCTGACGACTAAGTTGTTCTGCGGAACTTGCAATTCAATGTTTGTGGGTGACAGTGCCAACAAACCGAACGGTATGATCTACCGCTATTACAAATGCGCAAGTGCCAAGCGTCACGAATGTGACCGAAAGGCAATCCGCAAGGAATGGATCGAGGATAAGGTTATCGAACAGATCTCCGCTTGGCTGAATAACGATGAGCTTCTCAGTGATATGGCTGACGATGTGATGACTCTCCTTAATGAAGATGATGAGATGATCCTTGCTCTTGAGGCACAGCTCAGAGAGGTTCAATCTTCAATCGACAACATTATGAAGGCTATAGAAAAGGGCGTTGTCACTCGCACGACCAAAACTCGTTTGGAGGAGCTTGAGGCAGAAGAGGAAACAATCAAGCGTAATATCAAGGCTGAAGAAGATAAGCGACCGACCATCACCAAAGATTTCATTCTGTTCACGCTGCATAAGTTTCGAAGTCTTGACCTACGGTTTGAGAAAAACAAGGAACGTTTGATTGACGGGCTTGTCCAAGCGATATTCGTTTATGACGATTATATCAAACTGATACTTACCTTCGATGATAAGCCAATTAACATACCCTCAACCGAAGAAATTGAATATATGGCTAACAGTTCGGACATCCAATCGTCGGCTTCACCAAAACAAACGTATCCGAACTACTTTGTAACAAGCAAGGTGTTCGGATTTGTTTTTTTATATGAATTCAGAGGCTGAAAATGCCTGAAATGCATTGGGGCTGCTTCACAGCATTAACAAATTGTGAACGCCATGTGCAGCCATAACAAAAAACCAAGGTCAAAACAAATGATTGATCTTGGTTTTTTGCTACTTTTATATAGGGCGAAAATCAATTTTTCCAATTTGACTCAGCCCCTTTAAAAAAACAAGGGTGGCAAAAAACGCTGAATGCTTTTGCGCACACCCTTCCTCGTTTTTAGTTGAACAATTTTCTGTACTCTCTCATAGAAATCTCGTTCATCTTCACACCTTACTTCATCAACTCATCGGTAAGACGGATAATTTCCGGCGCGAGCTTCTTGCGCTTTGATTTGACGATAGCGTTATAGACCGGGTACGCAATGCTTGCAAGAATGCCGCCAATAACACCGATGATGATACCGACTACCATAGCCATATCTCTGTGTGAGCCGAGAATTTCTCCAAGGTCGGTCATACAAAGACTCATTCCAAAGCCCAAAATGAGTGTGCCCATGATACCGAACACGAGCGCCACGACCTGTGCCGTCTGCGTGACGCTTGCATCAAGTCGGCGCAGGCGTTCCATCTTATCTTCGGTTTCGGCCGGGGGCGTATATTTGTCACGGATTCGTTTCAGCTCTGCCTGTTCCTTTGCGGCGTAGGTATACCGGAATCCTTTGTTTTCGTTATTGTTCTCCATTTTCGACCTCTGATTTTAATTGTTTAAGTTTCTTTGTGCCTGTAACGATCATATAAATTGCCGTTGCAACGATCAGGACAGAAATAGCACCACCCGTTGCACCGAGCATCCATTTCTGTTCTGCCGCCGTCATTGTTTCGTCACGAAATGCCGTTAGCATTGTGGATTCGAGTGTCAGCATCGACACAAGCGCCGCCGCCAAGCTGATCGCCTTGGAAGCCGAAAAGACGGGACTGTTGTATTTCTTATATTTTACTACGTTAATGATTGCCATCGTTAATGCGGTGAAGGTATATGTAGCCATCGTAATCGCCGTGATCATATGATGTTCGAAGGTTCTGTTCCAATAGACCATGAAGAATACGATAAGCGATAGCGCAAGGTTCATTATAAGGAATACCCATCCGCAAGCGCGGTATTTGATCAGCTCGTCACGCATTCTCTCCCCGGGCGCATATCTTCTCGTATGCAACAGCAGAAAAAAGCGCATTACGCCGAGGCAGATGTAATATGCGCCGAGAGAGCAAAACCAAAATGTATGGTGATATAATCCCAACCACAGTTGGAACAGCGCGTATGCAATATTCCAGAAGAATGAACCGTAGAGTGAGATATTCACGCGCAGGCGCGTATCCTCCAGCCACTTCCTTGCATACTTGTTTTGGTCCTTAAATGTCTTGAAAAACTTGATAAGATACGGAATTTTAACACACCAAACCGTCAGGGTATAGGCGGAGATAACATAAGAAATGTATGCGATAGGAGTATCATTCCCCACAAACACCATAGAGGCAACAAGCAGGACGGTGGCTATGGGAACGAGGATGATCATAATCGCTATATGCGGAAACAACAACGCTTTACCGAGTTTCTTTGGGTTCATTTTCAGCCCTCCTGATCTTAACCGTAAAGGTTGTTCCGACACCTACGGCACTCTCCACGCCGATCTCACCCTGAACAATGTCAACCACGCGCTTGACGAGTGCGAGTCCAAGACCGTTACCTTGAGTTGCGTGAGAGGTGTCGCCTTGATAAAACTTTTCAAAGATATGTGCGCCGACATCTGCGGTCATTCCGCATCCTGTGTCGGATATCTTTACAGTTGCGTATTCTTCATCTGCTGTAAGCGTGAGGGTTACCTTTCCGCCATCATCGGTAAACTTGAAGGCGTTGGAGAAAAGGTTGTTCCACACAAGAGACAGAAGCTCTGCATCTGCACACGCAAATACATTCTCGGCAAGTTCGGTTTCAATTTCAATATTCTTTCTTTCCCACGTGTTTTCATACTGCAAAAGGCTTTCGCAAAGCTGCTCTCCGAGGTCAAAGGTGGTGGGATTGGGATAGATCTGCTGATTCTCCAAACGACTGAGCTTGAGAATATTCGTCATCATATCGGCAAGACGGCGTGAGGCACCGGTAATTGCCTTTGCGTACTCAATCCGCTTTTCTTCGGGTAAGTCGGGCGATTGCAAAAGCGTTCCGTAGTTCTGCATCACGGCGAGGGGTGTTTTCATTTCGTGGGATACATTGGCAATGAAATCGGTACGCAACGTTTCCACACCCGAAAGCTCCTGTGCCATTTTGTTGATACATTCTATGATATCGTTAAATTTATCATCGGAAGCAAATTTTGAGATCGGTTTCATCCGAACGCTGAAATCTCCGTCAATCATCTTTTCTGTTGCCTCGGTAATTCGTTTTACCGGGCGTTCTACCGTAAACTTGCGGCGAACATAATCGACAACCGCCATAACGATGCTTAATAGTATCACGTTGAGCATCGTGATTTCTGCAGCGAGAGTAATTTCTTCCTGCGTGAACTCACGACCGATAGAACCTTGCAACGCCGAGATGAACAACATAATGCAGCATGTGCTTACGAATGCGGCGAGCAGAAAGAAGCCAAAAAAGCTACTGAACGTGCTTATGATCTTCCTCGTCGTATCTCCTTTTTTCATTTGATCACCGCCTTGTATCCAAGACCGTGAACGGTCTGTATCTCAAAGGAGTTGCACTCCGAGAGCTTTGCGCGGAGCTTGGTCATATAAACGTCAACCGTTCTCGTGCTTGTTTGCGTATCCACATCCCAAAATTCGTCCATCAGCTGTGTGCGCGTAAAGGTCTTTTTGGGATAGGAGAGGAGTTTATAGAGCAGATCGAATTCTCTTACTGTCAGAGATATTTCCTCTCCGTCAAGCGTTGCGGTACGTTCGTCGGCATCCATGACGAAATTGCCAACCTCAAGGCGGCGGCTCGATGCGATCTTGGAACGTCGAAGAAGTGCGCCGATACGCAAGAAGAGTTCGTCAAGGTCGATGGGCTTGGTCATATAATCGTCGATTCCAATGCGGAATCCTCTTTGTTTGGATGCAAAATCATCACGGGCAGTCATAAACAAGATGGGAATATCGTTGTTGAGCGAACGCACGGTCTTTGCAAACTCAAAGCCGTCGATGTTCGGCATCATAATATCCGACACGATGCAGTCGAACGTGGTCTTATACATTTCGTCGTAGGCACTCTCCGCATCGAGGCAACCAACCGCTTCATATCCGCTGTTGTTCAGAAAAGAACAAACGCTGCGGTTCAGATCTCTGTCATCCTCCAAAATTAAAATTTTGAACATATTTTCATCCTCCAAGGGCGCATTTTTGTTTTTATACTTCTATTATAGCATAGAAATGTTAAAGTTTTGTTTGCGTTTTGAGCGTTTTTCAAAAAAATACAAGGCAATCGCATATTTTTTGCGTTGCCTTGTATGCCTTCTTATTCTTTCGGAACAAAAGATACTACGATAGCGCCGGGTCCTGTATGCGTACCTATCACACATCCAAGTTGACCGATTCTCAATTCATCAACATGATTTTGATAAATATGTGCGCTATCGTCCAAATATTTCTGAACGATTCCATCGGAAAGATTTCCGGCATAGGTAATTACCACGGGCATAGTAAAGTCAATTCCACCGCAAGCCTCAATGCTATCGTTCATCATTTTGTGACTCGCCGCGATCCCGCGTGGTTTACCAACAGTTTCAAGCTTGCCCTCGCCGTTTAAGGTAAGTATCGGTCTGATACCCAAAAAGCTACCCAACACAGCAGATGTTTTTGAAATACGCCCGCCGCGTTTAAGGTATTCAAGCGTATCGACACGGACAAACAAGCGTGCTTTTTGGCGCAAGACATTCAGCTCCTTGAAAATTTCCGGAGCTGTACATCCTTCGTCACGCATGGCAACGGCACGTTCAATAAGAACCTGCTCTCCGGCGGTAGCGGTAAGGCTGTCTACCACAAACACACGGTCGGGATAATCTGCCGCGGCGATGCAAGCGCTTTGATATGTTCCCGATAGCCCGCTTGAAATGGTGATAACGACGATATCATTCCCGTCCTTGATCTCTTTTTCAAATAGCTCGGCAAATTCTCCGGGATTCACTTGGCTTGTATGAGCCAACTCCTTATTTGCTGAAAGCTTATCATAAAAGGCATCCGGAACAATATCAATACCATCACGGTATTCTGTTCCCGCAAGATCGGTTTTCAATGGCGCAAAGCCGATATTCTTTGCCTCGGCATAACTGATCTTGATATCGGATGCCGAGTCAACAATTATTTTTACACTCATTTTTCTTCCTTTCGTAGTCGTTTGTTTTCGCCAGCGAATGAAAGAATCCCATTTCTTACGGACGAAAAAGATAAACGCCAATCTATTATTTGTTTTTTGTCACACTTCTTTTTAGAAAATCTCTGCTTTTATGTTCTTGTCCTTTGATCGCTTTTTTTAGATTCGGAATAAAAATAATCATCATAAATAATGACATAACAATACAAATCGCAAGTACCGCAAAATTTGGGTTCGTTATGGCAACATAGATTGGGAAAGCCAAAGCTGCATAATAGGATAGAGCGGTTCCGCTATTTATTAGCAACACGATCACTACTCCTGTAGTCAATACAAAGAGAAAGAACAACGGGTTATATGCGAGAATAACCCCTCCAAAGGCAGCAAGACCTTTGCCGCCTTTGAATTTTAAGTAAAACGGGAAGCAATGTCCAATCACGGCGAAAAAACCCGCTAACATAGCAAGCCATTCAACATCCGGAACGATCCAAGTGGATATTTTTACTGCTAAGAAACCTTTGAAAATATCCAAAACCATAACGAGGAATCCGAGCATTTTACCAAATACCAACGTTGTATTGGTTGCCCCGAGATTTCCAGTTCCTTCTTTTTTCAGATTTTTATGTTTAATCTTTGCGATCAATGCCGACGGACTCAAAGAACCGATCAAATATGCAAGAAGAATGCAGATAAAGTACTTCATCATACCAAACTTGTCTTTTTCAGCACTACCTTGCTAATCGCGCCGAGTCCGAATGTGAACATTGCACCACCCGCCAAGCAGAGAACGACGTTAAGAAAGGTCGATCCGAGAGGCGTGATCATAGAAACCATCATAAAGAGGAGCATACCGCCGCCGAGCGAGCCGCAGATAGAAAGCCAGGCTTTCTGCTTTGCCGCTACGCTGATCAGCGTAAAGATTGAAACAAATACAAGCATCAAGAAGATCTTTGCCAGCATACACATAAAGAGATTTCCTACGGTCAGCTCGTGCAGATCAAAGGACAATCCCGCAATAGCACCGCCAAGAACGGATCCGATAAAATAAGCTATGAGCATGAGTGTACCGCAGATAAAGCCTGCGATGGTTTTTGAAATAACATAATCGCCCCTCCCCGCACGAACGGTAAAGAGATTCTTTGCATATCCGCTTCTGAAGTCATCAGAAATGAAGAGGCAGATGAAAACGGCAATACCCATAAATGCCATATTTATGTTACACATTGCAAATACTTCTGCTCCACCCATAGCTTCACCGGGGAGAGTTCCGATGTTTTGCCATGCATTTTCGGGACCCCTCATTACAGTTTCCACACCCGTTTGCGGATCAACCGAAACCGATCCGTCCATCATAGCCATCATCACGGTCATGAGTATGGGCAACAGAAGCGCACAGGCAATCAGAATGTAAAAGAGCTTGGACTTAAACATTCTTTTGAAATCAACCTTCAGCATACTTTTCATACGTTTGCCGAAGCTGACAGATTCAAATTTTATTGTATTTTCCATTATCTTTTACCTCCGTTCATCAAGTCAATATAATATTCTTCAAGACCGATCTTGTCCGTCTTGATCTCTGTAACACAGATGCCGTTCTCGTAGAGATAGGTCACGATCTCTTCGGGAGTCGTTATGTCGTACACACGAATATAACCTGCCTCATCTTCCTCCACACGGGAGTATTTGCAACCGAGAAGCATCTTTGTTCTGCTCATCTCACCGCTTTGCAGGGCGACATAAGTGCGGCAGCTTGCGTCCAGTTCCTCGGCGGTCATTTCTACGATCATCTTTCCGTGACGGATGATGCCGTAGTGGGTTGCCACCTTTTGAAGCTCACCTAAAAGGTGTGAGGAAACGACGATACTGCGTGTTCCGTCTTTTACAATGTCGAGAAAGACCTCGCGCATAATTCTCATACCGTCTGCATCCAGACCGTTCAGAGGCTCGTCAAGCACGAGCAAGGTAGGATTACCGAGCAAAGCCATTGCAATACCAACTCTCTGTTTCATACCGAGAGAGCAGTTTTTGTATTTATTGCCTGCCGCACCTTCCATTCTGACGGCTTTGAGAACCTTGATAACCTCTTTTTCTGCATTGGGAATACTGAGATTTGCCGCCTGAAGCATCATATTATCCCAAACGCTAAGAGAGGGGAAACAGCCGGGAGATTCGATGAGCACGCCGACCTTGGCTCTTACCGCTTCGTCGGTGTGATCCTTGCCGTAGAGCTTGATAGAGCCGCCGCTTGTGGGGATCAGACCACAGATCATCTTTTCGGTGGTGGATTTGCCCGATCCGTTCTCACCGATAAAGCCGTAGATCGAACCCATCGGAACCGTCATATCAAGTCCGCAAACCGCTTGCTTTGGACCGAAGTTTTTGGAAAGATTTTTTATTTCTATTGCATTCATTTGGTTCGCCTCCTTAATATACGTCGCTCTTTGATAGAATCTTCGTGCCGAGGAAGTTATAGAAAACTGCCCAAGCCACAGATACTACAATACAAATGATCAGAGAACCGATGTTGCTCGAAAGGTTTGCATTCACCGACGAGCCGTAAAGGAAAATGTTGAGGAAGGATGTGGGGATAGAGAGGTTTTCCACGATCGCCGCAACGCCGATAATGAGGATGCCCGTACCAAAGAAGAAGGAGGATGCGATAGAAATACCAAAATATCTTCTGAAAATCACGTTAAGGAAGGTATAAAGGCTCGCCCAACCAAGCGACATGATAATCTTGCCGAGAATCGCTATCATAAGCGAACCAACGTTGACGGTGGTTTCATAACCCGCAAGCAGACCGCCCACCGTACCGCCAATAAGATATGTAACACACATACAAGCCATTGCAAAAGCACAAACAAGGCTCTTGGAGATCATATAATCCTGCTTTTTTGCGTGAGTGGTAAAGAGCTGCTTGACGTAGCCTGACTTGTAATCGTGTCCAATGAAGATGGAAACCATTATTCCTCCGAAGATGAATACCATATTCATATTGGCATAATCGCCAATGCTGTTAATGACATACAGAGGCTCCGAAGCGGCGATGATCTGCCACACATTGGAGTAAAGCGGCGTAGTCGCACTTCCATCCGGTCCGGTCATCGTTGTCATAGCCGATACCATCGCAGGAATGATCGCCGCGATAACAAGGAAGATGTAAAACAGAGGTGTGTGGAACAGACGGTAAAAATCCACGCCGAGCATTCCCTTAATTCTTTGCGCAAAGCTCGGAGATTCAAATTTTAATTCTTTCGTCATTTTATTCTTCCTCCTTCTTTGACATCAGCTCGATATAGTATTCTTCAAGACCGACCTTGTTTCTTTCTATTTCGCAGACAACGTGACCGTTTTTCATCAGATAATCGACGATAGCGGCAGTATCGTCCACGTCGTATACACGGATATATTCACCTTCCCGGCGAACATCCGCATACTTTGCGGAAAGCACCCGTGCAGCGCCTTCTGTATCCTTGGCTTTGAGCGTGGTGAATACCTGCGCTCTTGCATCCATTTCCTCGGCGGAAAGCTCCATAATCATCTTTCCTTGACGGATAATGCCATAGTGCGTTGCAATCTTTTCAAGCTCACCGAGGATATGGGAGGAAATTAGAACGGTGCATCCGTATTTCTTTGTAATATCCACGAGTATTTCACGCATAATTCTCATACCGTCGGTATCAAGACCGTTGATAGGCTCGTCAAGAATGAGAAGCGCGGGATCGCCGAGCAGAGCCATAGCGATACCGATACGCTGCTTCATACCGAGAGAGCAACTCTTGAATTTGATGTTGGCGTTGTCCTCCATACGCACGATTTCAAGCACGCGGCGAATTTCCTCGTCCGCGTTTTCAATACCGAGATTGATGCACTGCATCATAAGATTCTGATACACACTCGATCCGGGGAAACAGCCTGCGTTCTCAATCAGTGCGCCGACTCTGACACGGACGCCGGGATCGGTATAATCTCTGCCGAACAGTTTGATTTCACCCCCATCGGGAACGAGATGTCCGCAGATGAGCTTCTCGGTGGTGGATTTGCCCGAACCGTTTTCACCGATGAAGCCATAGATCGCGCCCTGCGGAACGGTCATGTTGATGTGATCTACCGCATACATACCGCGAAAGCTCTTTGAAAGATCTCTGATTTCAATAGCGTTCATTTTCTACTCCTTAATCAACGCAAGCGAGCCGCAATATTTTGCGCCTCGCTTATGTTGTGTTGTTTTTTTACTGTTTGGTTGCATCAATGCGAGCTTATGCCTCTGCCTTGCGCTTGTTTGCCTCGGCAATCTGCTCGTCGCGCTGTGCCTGCATCATCTTCTTGCGCGTAGCAGGCTTGCTCATTGCCTTACCTTCCTCCCACTGTGCCTTGGATTCTGCCTTGGCAGCATCCCAATTTGCTTTGTCAACCTCATGCTGTGCCTTTGCGTCTTCCTTCATATCATTGAATGCGTTATTAAAAAAAATTGCCGATACTCATTGTTCTGTTCTTCTTATTTTTTTGATTATTACTTATTCATAATTTTGTCGCTGAGCTTAAGGATCTCTGCGCCGTACTTCTTCTTGCGGCTACCGAGAATGCCCTTGTACATCGGATAGTTGACAAGCGCCATAAGCATACCGACGATACCGATGATAATACCGGGAACCATCGCGCTTTCCATACCTATCGTTGCGCCGATGTCGGTCATTACAAGGCTCATACCTGCGCCCATAACGATTGCGCCGATGCTGCCGAAAACGTATGCGAATACGTTTGCAGGACGCTTTACCTTTTCATCAAGCTTACGGAGCGCGTCAAGCTCGGTAGACTCTTTTTCCATGTACTGCGTGCGGATTTTCTGTGCCATAAATTGCTGATCATTCTTGTTCATAATCCATTACCTCTTTTTGTGATTTATTTTGTTTACGAGCATATTTTACTGTACCGATGTTTTTGATTTCTTTTTAAAATGTTTGTGTTTTGTTAATCTTAAAAATTTTTTTGCTTTATAAATTTATCTTCTTCGGTCACTTCACGAAGCACTCTGCAAGGGTTCACTTTGCTTTGGAATGCGCGTACATCCTCCGCGCGTCTGTCAAAAGCTTCGCCTGACAAGGCTTTTTCAAGTTCTGTCATTGTTGTATATATCTCCTTTTTCTTTATTTTTTATGATTTCTTCTGACAAGCGTAAAATTTCGGGAGTGAGCTCTGCCTTGGTCTTTTTTGCGACATATCTGTATACGGGATAGGCAGGTATCATTACGATCACGCCGATCACACCGAACAAGAACGACAGCCAATCTGCGCCTGCGAACACGTCAAGCCCGAAGCACATTCCAATGCCGAAGATAAGACAACCTATGATGCCAAGGCAAAGGCTCTCAATCATTCCTGCGCTTTGCACCTTGTAGTCAAGCCGTTTCAGCGTTTCAAGCTTGCTTTCTTCTTCGGGGAGATACTTTCTTCTGATGTTTTCGACTTCCTTATTTCTTGCCGCCGAATAATTGTAGGTAAAGGGTTTGTTTTCCATAATACTCCTGTTTCTTTCGTTTCATTGTGGCTATATTTTACGATACTGATTTTTGAGTTTTGCTTCTGAAATGTTTATATTTTGTTATAAAAACGAATTTTTGAGTTTTTTTACAGCATCGGTGTGAAAACTCTGAGCGCTGAACGAACAAAGCGCATAAGCAGTCCGGTTTTCAGCATATCGGGTGTGATCTCAATAGATTTCGCCAAGGTATCGTCGATATCGGCTTTCAGCTCCCGAATGGAAGCGCATCGATACATCCATACGCCGTTTTCAAAATCTTGAACAGGACTTCTGTAATCGAGATCGATCGTGCCGATCATCGCGTACTCATCAGAGAGGGACTTTCAAAATCCCGTTTTTTCTCACTTGACTTTCTATATTATATATGGTATAATGAAAAGTGATATGTAATTACGATATTAACGCGATATTCGGAGGAAATATATCTTGAAGAATCAGATGAAGCTTCGCTCGGGTGCGACTATATACCAGATCGCGCGTACTGATGCGGACAAAAAAAATTATCTTACTCGCCGCACGCTTTCACAGATGCATCTGATGCCATCCGGCGATCCTATCGCTTTTGACGTCTCTCCCGACGGCGATATTATCTACTATTTTGACCCATCTCGCGTAATTGAAGCCCCGCCCGAGACCTGGTATTTCCCAAAGTCAAAGAAGGACGTCATGACTTTGCCCAGCGGCTCGGTGATAGGCAGGATGAGCGCCAAAAATGCCGCTTCCTGCGGTTATTACTCGGCTGAGCGTCTTTCCAAAATGCACTATGAGCCAATCGAGGAACCGGTTGCTTACACAGTCAAAGCAGACAAATCCATCCTTTATTTTTACGACAAGCGCACCGCAAACAAGCTTCCCCAGCTGTGCGTAAAATGCGGCAAGGACATACGCTACAAGAAAAAGCTCTGCGAGTCCTGCTATAACGAGGACCTCGCAATTCGACGTGCCGAGGGCGACGCCTACAGAGCGACCTGTTTCGGCATGGACCGCGCGCGTACCCTCTTTTTCGACCTTGAACTGACGGGATTTTACGACCGCGACGAGATACTTTCGATCACCATTGTTGACGGGTTCGGAGATCTCATAATGGATACTCTTGTAAAGCCCACGCATACGAACAAGTGGAAAAAGACCGAGAAGATCCACGGTATCACGCCCGAGATGGTCGAGGATGCTCCCACGCTTGCCGAGCTTTCGCCCCGCATCAAAGAGATATTCGCCAACGCCGACCACATAATCGCATACGGAGTCTCCACCGACTACAGCCACATAAAATATATCTACGACACGCCCGAGGAGCGCGACGCGCTTCACGACAAGGTGCGTTGCTGTGCAAACGAGTTTGTCAGATACACGCACGAGGTACGCCCCGACGTGGTGCACGCATCTCTTACCGACGCCATGGCGTGCTTTAATATCGAGTGGGAAGGCACAGCTCACTCGTCTATTGCAGATACGCTCGGTTGCCGCAAGGTATGGGAAATGCTCTTCCCGAATTACTACTGCAACTGATACGGATAATTATCGTGAAAGGTGATCTTATGAATCAAAAGGAGATTTTTCTCTGTAAATACGGCGAGATAGTACTCAAGGGTGCCAATCGCAAATATTTTGAGGACGTGCTCTGCCGAGAAATAAAAAAACGTGCCGCCTCGTACGGTAATTTCGACGTATACCGCGCTCAGAGCACTATCTATATTGAACCCAAGGACGATTTTTGCGATATGGACGGAATGTTCATCTCGGCATCCAAGGTCTTCGGCATCGTAGCTATCCAGCGTGCCGCCGTCTGCGAAAAAAACATGGACGATATCGCGCGCGTTGCAACCGAATATATCCCTCAGTTCCTTGAGCGAAAGCGCACCTTTAAGGTCGAAGCCAAGCGCTCTGACAAATCCTTCCCGCTCGACTCAATGGATATTGCACGCGAGGTCGGCGGAGTTATCCTCTCGGCGTGCCCGCGTATCAAGGTCGATGTACACGACCCCGACGTAACCGTTAAGGTCGAGATCCGCGAGTACGGCGCTTATATCTCCGCAGGCGTTTTCAAGGGCGCAGGCGGTATGCCCGTCGGCACCAACGGCCGCGCTCTCCTGCTTCTTTCGGGCGGTATCGATTCTCCCGTCGCAGGCTATATGATGGCAAAGCGCGGCGTTAAGATCGAAGCTCTTCACTTCGAATCCTTCCCCTATACCGGCGAGCGCGCTCGTGAAAAGGTGCTTGAGCTTGCCTCAATTCTCGCAGAATACGCCGGCGAGGTCCGCGTTCACATCGTCTCTCTCACTCATATACAGGAAGAACTCGTAAAACACTGCAATGAGGATTATTTTACTCTCCTGCTCCGCCGATATATGATGACGATTGCCGAGCGCGTTGCCAAATATAAGGGCTGTACCGCTCTTGTTACCGGCGAAAGCCTCGGCCAGGTTGCCTCGCAAACCATGCAGGCGCTCGGAGTTACCGATTCCGCCGTTAAGGATATGCCGGTCTTCCGCCCCTGCATTGGTATGGATAAAGAGGAGATCGTCTCTGTCTCCCGTAAAATGGGCGCTTTCGAAACATCTATTCAGCCCTATGAGGACTGCTGTACCGTATTTACCCCCAAACACCCCAAAACCAAACCCGAATTGCAAAAGGTCATCGCCGAGGAAAATAAAGTCGACTTCAATGCCCTCGCTAACGAAGCCTTCGATTCCCTTTATACGGTTACTGTTGAAGGTAAGTATTGATATAGTTAGTTTTTTATTAGGTTTTTTAGCTACTTTCTTGAAAGAAAGTAGCTAAAAGAACTTCCTACGAGGAAGTTCAGTTTGCTGACAAACATATTCGCACAAACATATTGCACAAAAGTTTTCGCCCGCCTTTTTCAAAAGGCGGCGCGGTGAAGGGC
>CAYQEY010000022.1:0-24218 GCA_964416635.1 uncultured Lachnospiraceae bacterium
TTACATTTTATTTGCTATATCTGTTGGTTTCACCCCAACATTTATTATAGAACCGATTTTTTCGTTGGTCTACGAAGGGCAACTGCAAAATTCGGAGTTTTGCTGCAGATACTTTGTATTACCGTTAAATTCTCAGTTTTCAGTCGTCGCCGTCGTTTCTTCTGCAGCCTTCTTTCCGAGAAGAGTCGGCAGCTCCATTCCTGCCATTGCAAAGACCTCCTCAAGCGGAGGTACGGATTTCATCATACCCGAAATAAAATTCGCAGTCGATGTCTTTCCGTCCGAATTTTGTCCGCCGTCCCATACGGTAACCTTGTCTATCTTAATGTTCTTTATAGCATCTACCTGTACCTTCATAAGGTCCTCAAGCTTATCTGCAATGAGCAATTTGAGCGCCGCCTCGGCGTCGCCGCCGGCAGACCGAACTATCTCGGCAAAACCTGCCGCCTGCTTTTTGAGTATCTCTTCAACGCCTCGTGCCTGAGCTTCCATTTTTGCATAGATCGCATCAGCTTCACCCTGTGCGCGGCGTCTCATCTGCTCAGCTTCAGCTTCAGCCGCAAGCTCCATTTCCTTCTTCTTTGCCTCGGCGCGAACAATGAGATCTGCTTCAAGTGTAGCCTGTTCCTTAGCGCGTCTTGCCTCTTCTGCCGCTCTCTGTGCCGCATAGGACTCCTCAAGTGCTTTTGCAGCCTGTATCTTTTCGGCAGTAGTCGCAATTTTCATCGCCTCTGCCTGCTTCTCCTTCAGCGCAGCATCCGACATTGCAATCTTCATCTTAGCTTCATTTTCACCGTGTATAGCTACCGACTCGGACTCCGAGACTTTAATTCTTTGCTCCATCTGGGCATTTGCCTGACCGATAGAACCGTCTCTTTCCTGCTCGGCGACGCTTTTCTTAGCATCGTTGATTGCCTTTGCGGCAGCTTCCTTACCGAGTGCCTCAATATATCCCGACTCGTCGCTGATATCGGTGACATTGACGTTTATAAGGCGAAGACCTATCTTTTTAAGCTCACTTTCGACGTTTGAGGATACAGCAGCCAAGAACTTGTCACGGTCAGTGTTGATCTCCTCGATCTCCATCGTTGCGATGATAAGACGGAGCTGTCCGAATATGATATCCTTTGAAAGCTCTTGTATCTCGGAAAGCTGAAGTCCCAAAAGTCTCTCAGCCGCGTTCTGCATTACACCCGGCTCTGTCGAGATACCGACCGTAAATCTCGAAGGAACGTCGATACGTATGTTCTGACGGGAAAGTGCGTTCTTCAGGTCAACCTGAATCGAGATAGGCGTCAAGTCGAGGTAAGAGTATGACTGGAACACGGGAATTACGAATTCGGCACCGCCGTGGATACACTTCGCCGAGCGGTTCGTTCCGTCTTTGTTCTTGCCGATAGAACCGTAGATGACCATGATCTTATCTGACGGGCACTTTTTGTAGCGCGAGCATAGCCACGCGATGAATGAGAAGATCACGAGCACGATCGCACAAATCAAAATGATTACCTGGGGTTGCATAGTTTTTTCCTCCTAATGATGTAATTATATTAAGTTTTTTGCTTTCTTTTGATTCAGTCAGCTTACTTGCGCTTGACTACAAGCTCGGTCATACCGCTGACACCAACGACGACTATCTCGGCTCCCGTGGGTATTGCTTCGGTCTCGTCGGTGACCGCCCCCCGCTCGACATAAGAGCCTTGAAGCATTACGAAGACTTTTCCTTCTCCGCTTCTTGACGGAGGTATTGTCAGCTGTACCTTGCCCGACACTCCGATGGCGTTTCTGTTATCGGTGTTGCCGTCATTTCTGAGCTTCATGACGGCCCTGAACAAAAACGCAAGTGCCAACATGATGGCAAGTCCCGAAGCAGTAGCCACGGGGATCGTTGCATATAGCGGAGATCCTCCGCTCTCCATCGCAACTCCCACCCAGCCGAAGACAACGAAGAACGCGATTATTCCTCGCAAAGTAAATATTTTAAGACCATCAAATCCCGACGGATCGTCGATCTCGATATCGTTGTCGTCGCCGAACACTCCTTCAGTATCCGAAACGTCGTCCGGTACATCGGAAGCATCGGAGTCTTCTCCGAATCCGAAAAACATCATGACCGTCTGTATGACCAGCAAAAGAGACGAGGGTATTGCCACGCAGGCAAATATCTGTGCCGCCAAGGACATGGAATTCCACCATTCAATCAAAAACATAATAATCTCCGTTCTGCCGCTATGCGGCAATTCAAATAGTACGAATAGTAATCGTTAACTTGTCTTTTAAAATTCGCATGCATAATAGTTCTTTCGGAAGAAAGCAGCTTTACGCCGTTCTCCGCATAAATCATAACGTCATAAGTATTTTATCCGACAACGCCGCCAGCTGGCTTGACGAGTGCGCATAGAGCATCGCCGTAAGTATCAGGCACAGCTTTTTTCTCGCGCCGGGCAAGGGTTCGACAAAACTTTGTGTGGCACGCATCGCCGCATCATTCACGCTCTTCTCGTTCCTTATTACCATGCTCTCATCGGACAGCATATCGACATACAAATGATAGAGCTCATCGTCCGAAATCAAATCATCGCTACCGTCATCAGGCTCGCCCGATATCGCTTTGATAAGACCGCATATTCTGTCTATCTGCAACGCCTGCCTGAGCATATTGATAATTATAATGCGTGCGAATTGCTCGCGCGAATAGACTCGCCCGGCGGGTGAGGTCAAAAAACCTCGTTTGACCCAGTTTTGTATAAGATACGGCTCAAGCCCCGTCATTATGCAGACCTGAGAGAGCGTTATCCCTCCCGTGGCGAATATTCCGTCAAAAAGTACCCGGGAGCTGCCTGCCTTAAGTGCGGAACATTCGACCGTTGTTCCCGGAAAGGTCGTTGACATAGCTTCACCTCCATTATATATTTTGGTGATATAATTATATCATACGGTCAAGTGATTGTCAATAGAGTGCGTGCGATTTTTTGCAATTTTCACTTTTGCACAAATTTTGCATCGAACATTTGTGCAAATATACATATAAGAGGAGTATCGTAAAAAATTTTTCCATGTCTTTAGTCTGTATTCTTACCTCTGCTACCATGGTGTCTGCTTTTGAACGTATATTAAAAATATCGAAAAACCCCGAAACTTGATTCGGATATGTCGTTTTCTGCGTGTTAAAGATCGGTAGAGAGGGGAAAGGGGCATTGTCGTAATTTGGGTAAGCGTGGAAATCAAGTGAAAATGAAAATATTACAAAAATGATTACAGCATGGTGCACCGATATTTACAAGAATTTTTTGAAGCTCGTATTGCAATATGATAAAAAATATGGTAGACTAATGTTGCAGAAGAATATTTTATGAAAGGATAACACTATGAAACTTAATTACAAGCGCACGGTACTCGTCGGAATGGCGTTCTTTCTTATCTGCGCATTCTGGCAGGCGTACGACGCGGTAGTTCCGCTCATACTTACAAATCACTTTGGACTTCCTCAAACCGTCTCGGGCGTGGTCATGTCGGTCGACAATGTTCTCGCGGTGTTTATGCTTCCGCTTTTCGGTGCTTTGTCTGACAAGGTAAATACGAAATACGGTAAACGCACGCCGTTTATATTCTTCGGTGCGGTAGTGGCTATCGTATCCTTTGTGATACTTACTTTAATAGATAATTATCAGCTTGCGCGAGTTATAAGCGAGGGCATACCCGATATCAGTCAGGGGACACTCGCAGACGAGGCATTCGCTGAACATATAAGAGAGTTGACGATCGGTCTTACTCTTGAAAATCCGTTGCCCTTCATCGGATTTATAGCCACACTTCTCGTCGTACTTGTCGCAATGGCTACGTTCCGCTCACCCGCCGTTGCGCTTATGCCGGACGTTACGCCGAAACCGCTCCGTTCAAAGGGTAATGCCGTTATAAATCTTATGGGCACTGCAGGCGGGATACTCGTACTCGTTCTCGGAATGGTCTTTGCAACCTCGAAAAATCACTATATGCAGTATACACCTTACGTTATAGCCGTATCTGCCGTAATGCTTACGGGTCTTGTGATATTTCTTATCAGCGTAAAGGAAAAGAAGTGGGCAGAGGAGATGGAGCGTGAATCGGTACGTTTGGGTCTTGAAGAAGAGAGCGTGGATGGAGCGATATCAGGAGAAAAACGCAAGCTTTCGCGTCCGGAGCTCAGATCTTTGCTTCTTATTCTCGCGTCGGTCGCGCTCTGGTACGTCGGATATAACTCCATAACGAGTAAATACTCGGTATACGCTACGAACATCCTCGGATTTGATTTCAATCTCACTCTTATAATCGCTCAGGCAGCAGCTGTAATTTCTTATATTCCCGTCGGGATCATCGCTTCAAGGATGGGCAGAAAAAAGACTATACTTGCCGGTATTGTAATGCTTGCCGCGGCTTTCTTCGTAGGTAACTTTATCGATCCGTCCACTCCCGAAATCGTTATGTACCCGGTGTTTATCCTTGCGGGAATAGGCTGGGCTACGATCAACGTAAACTCCTTCCCGATGGCGGTTGAGCTTGCAAAGGGCGGTGACGTCGGAAAATATACCGGATATTACTACACCGCGTCAATGTCGGCGCAGATAGTTGCGCCGATCCTCTCCGGATTTCTCTATGACCTGATAGGAATGAGATACGTGTTCTTTGCATTCGGAACAATATTCGTTGCACTGTCGTTCGTTACAATGCTGTTTGTAAAGCACGGCGACGCTAAACTCATAGAAAAAAAGAGTGCTCTTGAGCATCTCGATGTGGACGACTGATATGACGGCATTTTTGATAACATTATCCTCACTTGTCTTTCTGACTTTGATACTGTCTATTTTATACCTTTTCGTCTTAATACGTCCGAGAGCAAGAAAAACGCAAAACGAATCTCTGCTTTGCGATTATGCACACCGCGGTCTGCATGGTAACGGCGTACCCGAAAATTCGCTTCAAGCCTTTGAGCTCGCTTGCACTAACGGCTACGGTATAGAGTTTGACGTCCAGCTCTCACGCGACGGAACGGTAATGGTATTTCACGATTATACGCTTTTGCGAATGACGGGAGTTGACAAAAAGCTTTGCGCGCTTGATGCAAACGAGCTCTGCTCGCTTTCGCTTGACTCGACAGAAGAAAAAATACCGACTTTTGAACAGGTGCTTGCACTTGTTGACGGAAGAGTGCCGCTACTTGTCGAGCTTAAAGGAGAAAGCCTTGATACCGCGCTGTGCCGGAAGGTTGCAGAGCAACTGCGTGAATATAAGGGAGACTATTGTATAGAATCCTTTAATCCATTGCTTATAAAGAATATGAAAAAGTATATTCCCGATGCTTACTGCGGCTTGCTTTATACCAACGTCTGCCGTGATAAAAATAAAAAGACGCTCCTCAATATATTTATTTCGGGAATGGTGTTCAATTTTCTTGCGCGTCCCGACTTTATTGCGTATAATAAGCTCGACCGCGATTCATTTTTCATTAAGATCACAACAAAATTTTATCACGCGACCAAATTCGTGTGGACGGTAAGAAACGCCGAGGAGCTTGTTACGGCTCACGAGCTTGGAGAATATCCGATATTTGAAGATGTTTAGGTTGAATAGCAGATCTGTATTACTGTAGAAAATGAATACAAAAAGGGGCTGTCTCTTTAAGATAGCCCCCAAAACAGAAAAAGCGGATGCTTTTTACCGAAAGGTATTGAGCATCCGCTTGCTTGTATAACGAAAAGGAGCTGCCTCAAATGCTCTAAAATTTGCATTTGAGACAGCCCCTTATAGTTTAGGTTGCTTCGTGCCGAATGCACTATCAAAGCTCGGGAATTTCTATCTCGATCTCCTTGCCGAGTGCCGCAGATTTTGCGATGCCGTCGATGATAGCCTGATTGTAGAGTATCTGTGAAGACGGAACAGGAGCGGGCGTACCGTTTTTGCAAGCGTCAAGGAAGGTGCGGATCTTAAGATCAAACAGCCCTTCCTTCATTGTGATAACGGGAATTACAGTTTCGACCTGCGAGCCTGCTACCTCGGAGTAAAGCTTCATAGGACCTCCGACAGAGCCGTTCCAACACTCTGTAGAGGGGATCCTGAGGCTTCCCTTGGTGCCCATAATGATCGTATCACCGGGGGTGTCGAGGTTCATCGCCCACGCTATTCTGAAGTCAAGAATAATGCCGCCCTCAAGACGAACGAAACCTGCACCGAAATCATCAACTCCGAAGAGATCTGCGTATTCAGCCGCCTTGTCCTTTCTGTAGCCGCTGTAGTGCGGGTCTTTTCCGAAGAAGTTGGAAACGTAACCCGAAACCGTAAGAGGCTTGGGATAACCGATAGCGTTGAGGACCATATCAAGCGAGTAGCATCCGATATCACCGAGTGCTCCTATTCCGGCAGTATCGTTTTCAATAAATGTCGTACCGAAGGGGGTAGGAATACCGCGGCGGCGTCCTCCACCGGTCTGAATATAATAGATCTTGCCGAGAACTCCCGATTCAACGATCTCTTTGATCTTCTTCATATTGGCGTCCATTCTGGGCTGAAAGCCGATAGAGAGCACCTTGCCGCTCTTTTTCTCAGCCTTAACTACCTCAATGGCTTCGTCAAGAGTAACCGTGAACGGCTTTTCCAAAAGCACGTGAACGCCTGCGTTGAGCGCATCGATAGCCGGCTGTGCATGCTGACGGTTGTAAGTACAGATAGATACCGCATCAAGTGCGAGGCTTTTATCTTCGAGCATTTCCTTGTGAGAAGCATAATCGGTCTTGGCGTTGGTAACACCGTACTTCTCCATAAAAGCCTTCGCCTTACCGGGAATGAGATCTGCACCGGCAACGATCTCAACATCGGGTTGCTTGAGATAGGAATCCATATGAGATCCTGCGATCCAACCGCAACCTATGATACCTATTCTCATCTTTTTGGATGTGTCCACCGCCGGAGCGGCAGTCTGGTCTGTGAAGGTATTAAGCCCCTTCATTGATTTGTCTTCCATTATATTCCTCCATAATAATGTTCGACCGAGCAGGTCGACAAAGTCAAAACTTTTGTGCGATAACACACAGCTAAATTATATCATTACTTTTTTTATTTGTCAACAATATATAAAATATTTAAGAGTAAAAAGAAATCTCGGATTGCACGATGAAATCCAAACCGGTTTGGATAAAAATTTCAGCTTGCGGCTTCAGATGAAATTAAATCCGCATAATATTTAACCTTGCAAAGCAAGATTTCATCACGGAGTGATCTCATCCGCGACAGTGGATTTATTCCGCAGAAGTCGGATTTGGTTGAAAAAGGGGCTGTCTCATTAAGATAGCCCCCAAAACAGAAAAAGCGGATGCATTTTACCGAAAGGTATTGAGCATCCGCTTGCTTTGGTATAATTAAATTGCTAAACAAAATACACCGAAAGCGAGATAATTATACACCAATGAGAGACAGAAATCAAGTAATTTTACCATTAAATTTAGAAATTTGTATTCCGAAAGAGGATTTTGTATTCAAGGTAGCAGAGATATGTGAAGAATTGAACTATACAGAGCTATTCAATGTGTATATGAGAACGTGGAGAAAGACAAATCCAATTAAGCTAAAGGAATTACTATCTATTGATGATTATTCGTTTTTGGAATATGATTTCGACAAGGTACTTTCATCAATAATGTACAATCTTATTTTTGCGAATAAGACATTTGTAGAAATTGCATTTTCAAAAGATGAGGCAGATGAAATAGTTGGAATTTCACTTTTTCCTTTCGACGCTATGAAAATAGCATCGTCAAAAAAGTATTCGTGGTTTGTTTCTCGAAAGCCTGATAAGAAAATATCAGTATTTAAGCTTGAAAGAAGTAAATATATAGAGTTTAATGTAAAGGAATTGTGGTTAAGAAAAAATTGTTTAAAAAGAATCGTCAAGAAACTAAAAAAAATAAACATTACCGCATCCACAAAATTTATTATGGATGAAAAAATGAAAAACAAATTTTTCTTCGACGATTTCAAGAAAAAGCAAGAAGTTTTAATGCTAAAACATCCACAAAAAATTGGTTGGATGAGTAGTGCAGATAATTCCTTTTTGAATGAAAGCTATTCGCTTTTTAGACTTATAAAACTACGAGAATTCCAATTAAAATGTCTAACGCTTTTTATCGAAAAAATAAATTCTGGTATTAACAATCTTAGTGATATGACAAAAGCTTCTGGGTTTATAAAAACAACTGTTTCGTTCCCTCAGTATCAAAACGAATGGCAAAGATATGAGAAAGGAGAAATATCCTCTTCAGAGCTGTCGAATATCATTTTCCCCAAATACTCAAAAAAAGCATAAAAATTCAAAAAGCCGAGAGTAACCAATAGGTCGCTCTCGGCAGTGGTTTGTAAGTATCAATTCGAATAGTTATAGCAAAAAAACAAATCCGAACCAATTTCGATTTACGAAATAGTTCGGATTTGTTACGTTTGGTGACCCGTGGGAGAATCGAACTCCCGTTACCGCCGTGAAAGGGCGGTGTCTTAGCCGCTTGACCAACGGGCCGTTGGTAGCGGAGATTGGACTTGAACCCATGACCTACCGGGTATGAACCGGTTGCTCTAGCCAACTGAGCTACTCCGCCACATCGCTTTTGAATGCTTTCGCAAGCGCCTGATTATTATAACATGCCAACTTACTTTTGTCAATACTTTTTTTGAAAAAATTATAAAAATTTCTGCTTTTTTCACTCTTTTTTCTCTGGCGCTCTTGACTTTCGTTTTTATGTGTGATATAATTCTTTTGTTATCAAAATATTCAAAGGCTTTGACGGGGAGTAGTAGAGACTTTTGCAGGCACAGAGAGCGGACGGTCGGTGTGAGTCCGCGTTGCGATATTCTTGAAGTCGCCCCCGAGCTGCTTTGGCGAGCAACGCGCTTTTGTGCGTTCATTAGTCCTTGCCGTACTTCCTGCGTTAGTGGATCAGAGATAAGGTCTTGCTGTTGCGAGCCTTAAGTCAGGTGGTACCGCGTGCTCACGCCCTGATGGGGTGTGGGTTTTTTGTTTTGTATCTATAATTTTCATTTATATATGGAGGTTTATTATGAATTCTTATAATGAATTGCCAAAGGTATATTCTCCCTCCGAGTTTGAGGACAGAATATATCAGAATTGGTGTGATAAGGGCTATTTTACGCCCGATGTAAACGATCCCGCTCCATCCTTCTCGGTGGTTATCCCGCCGCCAAACGTAACCGGACAGCTTCATATGGGACACGCGCTCGACGAAACTCTTCAGGATATTCTCGTCCGTTACAAGAGAATGCAGGGCTACAACACCCTTTGGGTACCGGGAACAGACCATGCGGGTATTGCAACGCAGATAAAGGTTGAGGAGCAGCTTCGCGTCAACGAGGGGCTTTCAAGATATGATCTCGGACGCGAGAAGTTCCTTGAGAGAGTTTGGGATTGGAAGCACAGATACGGTAACAGAATAATCAGTCAGCTCAAAAAGCTCGGTGCATCATGTGACTGGAGCCGCGAGCGTTTTACCATGGACGAGGGCTGCTCCAAGGCGGTTCGCGAGGTTTTCGTAAATCTCTATGACAAGGGTCTTATCTATCGCGGTCACAGGATCATAAACTGGTGTCCCCACTGTCTGACGGCGCTTTCGGACGCCGAGGTCGAGTACAAGGATCAGCCGGGTCATTTCTGGCATATAAAGTACCCGATCAAGGGCGAGAGCGGATATGTTGAGGTAGCGACCACACGTCCCGAGACTATGTTCGGTGACACTGCCGTTGCGGTAAATCCCGCGGATGAGGCGACGAAGCACCTTATAGGTAAGACGCTTATTCTTCCTATCGTAAACCGTGAGATCCCCGTAATTGCCGATGATTACGTTGAGATAGGATTCGGTACGGGCTGTGTTAAGATAACTCCCGCACACGACCCCAACGACTTCCTCGTCGGACAAAGACACGATCTTGAGCAGATAAAGGTCATGAACGACGATGCAACCATGAACGCATATGCCGGCAAGTATGAGGGCATGGACAGATATGCCTGCCGCAAGGCACTTGTAGCCGATCTTGAGGCAGAGGGATATCTTGTAAAGACTGTTCCTCACGACCACAATGTAGGCGTTTGTTATCGTTGCGGTACCACCGTCGAGCCTATGACCTCGGATCAGTGGTTCGTAAAGATGAAGCCCCTTGCAGAGCCTGCCATTAAGGCTGTTGAGAGTGGGGAGATCAGCTTCGTTCCCGAAAGATTTTCCAAGAATTATTTCAACTGGATGAACAACATTCTTGACTGGTGTATCTCGCGTCAGCTTTGGTGGGGTCACAGAATTCCCGCCTTCTACTGCGACGACTGCGGCGAAATGACGGTTGCAAAGGAAGATATCACCGTATGTCCCAAGTGCGGTGGCAAGGTTCATCAGGACAACGACGTACTTGATACCTGGTTTTCCTCGGCACTCTGGCCTTTCTCGACGCTCGGTTGGCCCGAGCGGACCGCAGAGCTTGAGAAGTATTACCCCACGAGCGTTCTCGTAACGGGATACGATATAATTACCTTCTGGGTATCGCGCATGATATTCTCGGGACTCGAGCATATGGATGCGAAGCCGTTCAGCACGGTATTCATTCACGGACTTGTTCGCGATGCACAGGGAAGAAAGATGTCGAAGTCACTCGGAAACGGAATCGATCCGCTTGAGATCATCGACAAGTACGGCGCGGATGCACTCAGATTTGCACTTGCCACGGGTAACAGCCCCGGAAACGACATGCGTTTCTCGGATGAGAAGATCGAGGCGGCAAGAAACTTTGCAAATAAGCTTTGGAATGCGTCGAGATTCGTTCGTATGAATCTTACCATTGACGAAATTAAACTGCCCGAGAACGAAAAGCTTGCAGCCGAGGACAAGTGGATACTCCACGAGTTCAACAAGCTTGCGGCAAGCGTTCCCGCGGCACTTGATAAATTTGAGGTCGGAGTGGCGCTTTCCTCCATCTATGACTTTACGTGGGATATATTCTGCGATTGGTATATTGAGCTTTGCAAGATACGTCTGAACGACAATGAGAGCGAGGGCAACGCGACGGCGCAGAATGTTCTTGCTTACGTTCTCTGCGGCATACTCAAGCTTCTGCATCCCTTTATGCCCTTCATTACCGAGGAAATATATCAGGCACTGCCTCACACCGACGAGAGCATCATGATCTCAAAGTACCCCGAGGCTTGTGCAGAGCTCGTATTCGAGTCTGATGCAGAGAAGATGAACCGCACGATCACGGCTATCAAGGCTATTCGCGCGAGAAGAAACGAGATGAATGTTCCTCCGTCCCGTAAGGCGAAGGTATATATTGCAACGAAATATACCGATTCCTTTAACGAGAGCACCGCGGTATTCTTCAATAGACTTGCATCCGCATCCGAGGTTGAGATCGGTGAAAGCTTTGACGATGTATTCTCGGCGGACGATGCCGTAAGAATAGTAACCGATTCGGCTACGGTATTCCTACCCCTTTCAGATATAGTTGATACCGAGAAAGAGAAAGCAAGACTTGAAGCCGAGCAAAAGAAGCTTTGCGGAGAGATCGATAGAGTAGAGAGGAAGCTTTCGAACGAAGGCTTCGTTGCAAAGGCTCCTGCGGCGGTAGTTGAGGGGGAAAAAGCGAAGCTCGCAAAGTACCGTGAGAACCTCGAAGGTGTTGTTGCGGCGCTTGCAAAGTTGAAGTGATCCAAACACTGTATAGATACAAAAAGCGTTTTGGCGGAAACCGACAGAACGCTTTTTGTATTATTGTAATAATGGCTTTTGTAAAACTTATTGTTGACAATACAGCATTTGTGAGATATAATTAAATCGGATGAATACTTACAAATATTACAAATATGATCAGTTCTGAGATCTTGGAGTAAAATATCCGAGAGGATAAGTTTTATTAAAGGGGAGACTCAATGAACGTAAAAGAATACGGATTTAACGCCTACTTTGAAGCACTTGCATCCGAATACCCGACGCTGACTCCTGCGAGGATTACAGTTCAGGAAAAGGAACTTTACCGCATAGTGAGCGATGGAGGTGAGCAATTTGCAGAGGTTTCGGGAAAATTCCGCTACCGCGTCGATACGGTATCGGAGTTTCCGGCTGTAGGCGACTTTGTAATGGTGGACCATGCGGGCGAGGACGGAAATGCAGTAATTCACGCACTTCTTCCGAGGAAGAGCGTGTTCACTCGAAGGGCGGCGGGAACGGCTAACAGAGAGCAGGTAGTTGCCGCAAATATCGATACGGTGTTTATATGTATGTCGCTGAACAACGACTTTAACCTTCGTCGGCTGGAACGCTATCTTTCGGTTGCGTGGGACAGCGGCGCTACCCCCGTGATAGTACTTCCCAAAGCAGACCTTTGCGATGATCTTGAAAGCAAGATCTCGGAGGTTGACAGCGTTGCGCTCGGTGTCGATACCGTAGTCACTTCTTCACTCTCCGAAGACGGAATTTCAGGAATAATGCCCTATCTGAAACCGCAAAAAACGGCATCCTTTATCGGCTCGTCGGGCGTTGGAAAATCCACGCTTATAAACCGGCTGTCCGGAAGTGATACGCTTGCGACAAACGGTTTGCGCAACGACGACAAAGGCAGGCATACGACAACGCACAGAGAACTTATATTGCTTCAAAACGGAGCGCTCGTGATTGATACCCCCGGTATGCGCGAACTTGGTATGTGGGGCGCTGAGGACGGAATAGACACAGTATTTTCTGATATCGAGGAGCTTGCCGCACGTTGCAGATACAAGAATTGCACGCACATGAGTGAACCCGGTTGTGCCGTCAGAGCTGCAATGGAAAGCGGGGAGCTTTCCGAAGGACGTTACAAGTCTTTTGCGAAGCTTGAGGCAGAGAACGCATACGCCGAGAATACCGACAGCTATCTTGCCGCAAAGCAAAAGAAGTTCAAGGAAATTGCCAAATACAACAAAACCAACAGAAAAAGATAAAAGGAGAATAGTATGCGTAAAAATTTCGGAGCAAAAACATGGCTTTATCCCATGCCCGTGCTGATAGTCGGCACGTATGACGAAAACGGTGAGCCGAACGCGATGAACGCCGCTTGGGGCGGAATTTATGACACCAATCAGGTTATGCTATGCCTTTCGGGCGATCACAAGACCACCGAGAACATCAAAATAACGGGAGCTTTCACGGTAAATTTCGCCACGGCTAACACGGTTATTCCATGCGATTATGTCGGTATCGTTTCGTCAAGGGACGTCCCCGACAAGTTCAGCCGTGCGGGATTTCACGCCGAGAGGAGCGGATATGTAAATGCTCCGCTTATAAAAGAGCTTCCCATGGCACTTGAGTGCGAGCTGGTGAAATTCAATGAAGACGGTATCTGCATCGGCAATATCGTCAATGTTTGTGCCGACGAGAGCATTCTTGACGAAGGCGGAAAGGTTGATGTCAAAAAGCTCGACCCGATCATGTACGACGCTGTAACGCATGTTTATTGGAATTTCGGCGAGAGGGTAGGACAGGCATTCTCGGACGGAAAAAAGCTTAAGTAATAAAAAGTTGTATCACAATCCGAAACTGATTGTATAAAAAGCGATAGAGGATGCTCAACTCTCTATCGCTTTTGTATTTCCGCCATTGGCTTCGGGTGTGCAAATGGGAATCGTTTTATATATACAAAACTGCAGTCGTCTCGTTGCTCTTCATTCACAAGGACACTAAAAGTCAAGGGGAAAGCCACGTTTTTGCGTAAGCTTCCCCCTTGTGGAGTTTATTTTTGACTGAAAAAATTATTTTGTGCCGAAGAGTCTGTCACCGGCATCTCCAAGACCGGGCAGTATATATCCGTTTTTGTTTAAGCAACGGTCAAGGGTGGAGACGTAAACGTTTACGTCGGGGTGCGCCTCGGCTACTTTGGATACTCCCTCGGGCGCGCCGATTATAGCCATAAATTTGATGTGCTTACATCCTCTTTTCTTAAGCAGGGAGATAGCATCGCACGCGCTTCCTCCGGTTGCAAGCATCGGGTCAACAACAAGAACTAACTTATCTTCAATACCTTCAGGAAGCTTGCAGTAGTATTCGCAGGGCTCAAGCGTTTCTTCGTTACGATACATTCCGATATGTCCCACCCTTGCCAAGGGGAAAAGCACGTGGATACCGTTTACCATTCCAAGACCGGCGCGAAGTATCGGCACAATGGCGATACTGTTGTCGGTCACGATTTTCTGAGTGCAGGTCTCAAGAGGCGTTTCAACCGTTATTTCAGTAGTGGGAACACCTTCTTTAAGCGCCTCGTAGGTCATGAGGGTGGTTATTTCTTCAACAAGCTCGCGAAACTCCTTCATGCTGGTTGCTTTATCGCGAAGATGCGCTATTTTGTGTCTTATAAGAGGGTGATCGAATATCACCACGTTATCGTAGTTTTTCATTTTTTCTCCTCTGCAGATGCTTCTTTTTTGCTTTTCTTGAGGTTAAGAACGATGTTTACTATGATGCCGAGAATGAGTGCGCAAGCTACGGATGTGATGGTTACCTTTCCGATCTGAACGACCATTCCGCCGACACCTGCGATAAGGATGACAGACACGGTGAAGAGATTTGCATTGTTTTCAAAGTCTACCTTCTGTATCATCTTAAGACCGGAAACCGCGATAAATCCGTAGAGGGTCACGCAGACGCCGCCCATTACGCAAGAGGGGATCGAGTCAAGGAAGGCTACGAATGGAGAAACGAACGCAATAAGTATTGCCATGATGGCGGTGGTTGTGATGGTGGATATCGACGCGTTGCGTGTGATAGCTACGCATCCGACAGACTCGCCGTATGTAGTGTTGGGACAGCCGCCGAAGAAAGCACCGGCGATAGAACCTACACCGTCGCCAAGAAGTGTGCGGTGCAGTCCGGGATCTTCAAGGAGATCTTTATCGACTATGGAGGAGAGGTTCTTGTGGTCCGCTATATGCTCGGCAAATACGACGAATGCTACGGGCGTATATGCAACCACAATGGTTGCAAGATAAGAAGCGCTGAAGTCTTTAAAGCCGTCTATGGCTTTGATAAATGTAAAGTCGGGAAGGGTGATGAATGTCTGAAGTCCTACACCGCCTTCAACGAGGTTTTTAAAGGGTGAGAAATCGATTATCATGAGAGCGGGGATATCCGCTATGTTACCGATTATCGTAAGCACAAGGGCTACGGCATAACCTGCAAGGATACCGATGATGAAGGGGACAAGCTTAGCCATTTTCTTACCGTATGTGGAGCAAAGCACAACAACAAAGAGAGTTATAAGTCCGCAAAGCAAGGTAAGGAAAGTGTTTGCTGCGGGTAGACCAAGCGTGTTGTTTACGTCGCCCTTAAACATATCGCCTATGGCATTTCCCGCAAGCGAAAGTCCGATGATTGAAACCGTGGGACCGATAACAGCCGCAGGCATGAGTTTGTTTATCCATTTAACACCGACAAATTTAACCAAAAGAGCAATAACTACGTATACGAGTCCTGCAAATACAGCACCGAGAATAATTCCGAGAAATCCGAGAGCTGCAGTTGTTGCACCGCCGAATGCAGCTGTCATAGAGCCTATAAAGGCAAAGGACGAGCCGAGGAATACGGGACTGCGGAATTTTGTGAAAAGCTGGTAGACAAGAGTACCGACACCCGCACCGAAAAGTGCAGCCGAGGCTGTCATTCCGTTGCCGACGATTGCCGGAACAGCTATCGTTGCCGCCATTATGGCGAGAAGCTGTTGAAAGGCAAATACTATCATTTGAGAGAATTTCGGTTTGTCTTTGATGCCATAGACTAAATTTTTTGACATTTTGTTTTCCTCCGATTGTTTTTTCGAGCCTAAAGCAGGGAAGAAGTTTTTTTCGTATCTTGCCCTTTATTTTACTCTCACTCTATATTATATCACACTTTGTACTGCTTTGTCAACATTTTACGCGAATTTTTGAGAAAAATGTCTAATATTTAATAACAAACTACATTTTTTGTAAACACATATATAGGTGCTGTTGCAGCCCGCCATCGCCGAGAATTTATGGGTTCCGACGTAATATATTTGTCTTTAATGCAACCGGATGAAGAACTGCATAACGAGTTTTCTGAATTAATTTTGAATAAATATATTGATTTTGTTGATCTTTTGGGTTATAATACATATGAAAGCTTCAAAGGAGAAAAATTGTATGAATTCAAAAGACAGGCTGATTATTGAAGATTACCGCAGAGCCAAGGATGATTTTATTCAGCTCGAAGGCGTTGTCTATGATAAGCTGTGCTCTCTCGTGAAAGAATCGGGAATAGAAACATTGAGCATAGAGCATAGAGTAAAAGGCGAGTCGAGCCTTGCCGGCAAGCTCGTAAGAAGCGGTGATTGGTACCGGAGCTTTGACGAACTGACAGATATATTGGGTACACGCATTATCTGTTTTTTCAACGACGATGTGGACAAGCTCGGCAAAATGGTTGAAGAGACATTTTCGATCGACTGGAAAAATTCCTCGGATAAGCGCGCGCTGATAAAAGCCGATTCTTTCGGTTATCTTTCGCTCCACTATATTTGCTATCTTTCAAAGGATTCGGGATATCCCGAAAACATCTGCGACAAAAAGTTTGAAATACAGATAAGGACCATTCTTCAGCACACCTGGGCGGCGATAGAGCACGACATAGGATACAAGAGCGAATTCGGATTGCCCAGAGAATACGAGAGAGGTTTTTCTCGTATAGCGGGACTTTTGGAGATCGCCGATGACGAGTTTATACGTCTTAGAAACGGAATGAAGTCGTATACAGACGATATACGTGAGCGAATCAAGGAAAACCGTGCGGACGATGTTGCAATAAATATGGTATCTATCAAGGAATACATTCTCCACAACGAACGTATGTGTGCTTTGAATGAGAAAATAGCAAATATAAACGGCGCGGAAATAAAAACGGTAGATCCGAGCAACTATATTGAACAGCTTCAATGGCTTGGTGTGACTACGATAGGCGACCTTCAGAATATGATGGAGCGCAACGAAAAGCAGGCGTTCGATATGGCGAAAGCGACCTTGCAGGCAACCGATGTGGATATTCTTTCTTCAAGCGTTGGACTTTGGTATTTGTGCCGTGCGGAACTTATAAACAGAGGTCTCTCGGAAGAACGTATAGCGGAATTTCTGACGATATCCATGAATGATGCCGAAAGGGCAAAACGGCAGGCAAAAAGATTTTTCAATAAATACATAGGTACTAAATCCGATGATTGATGAAGAGCGATATGCAAATGCACTTGCGTTTGCAAAAAAAAAGCACGACGGACAGTTTCGCATAGGCGGACTTCCTTATATCACGCATCCCATAGCTGTTGCCGAGATCGTAAAGGGAAAGGGTGGGGCGACCGATGCCGTTATCACCGCACTCTTTCACGACCTTTTGGAGGATACTGACGCGACCGAGGAAGATATCGTGCGCTTCGGAAACGAGAAAATTCTTCACAGTGTAAAGCTACTTACAAAGCAGAAAAATTACGTTATGCAGGACTACGTTGACGGCATACGAAAGGATCATATGGCTTTCGAGGTAAAGGGTGCCGACAGGCTGCATAATCTGCGCTGTGCAGTATGCGCCGATACCGACTTCAAGATAAAATATATTTACGAAACTGTCAGTTGGTATCTCGATTTTTTGCCGGAAATACCCACGGCGGTAAAAGACTTGGCTAAAACGCTCGATACGCCGCTCAGCGATCTGCCGTTTTTATACGAACCCATTGATAATTTGAAAATATAAAGGAGATCATATATGAAAATCAGTAAGAATTTTGAAAACGGAGTATTTACCGTTGTTTTGGAAGGCAGACTCGACACTCTCACCGCACCCGAACTTGAAAAGGAATTGGGTGAATTGAACGGTGTAAAGGACCTTGTCATTGATATGGAAAAGCTTGATTACATATCTTCCGCGGGTCTGAGAGTTATATTGAAGGCACAGAAGATCATGAATACTCAGGGTGCCATGAAGCTCCTCAAAGTCGACTAAAGCGTAATGGAAGTATTTGAGATCACGGGATTTGTTGATATTCTCAACATTGAATAATAGTTTATTCAATGACCGTCTGTTTTGGGATCAAGTAATATCCGCAAAAAACCGAATATTGATCAGAATCAAACAATGGGCGGCAGAGTGATCTGCCGCCGAACTGTTTACAGAATGATATTGAATGCGAACCGACGCATCAGAGAAGAAATAGTTTTAACAAACACATTGACCGGTTTATCCGTGTTTCACAATAAAGCAATGGAAAATAATGCGAGCGTAAAATCTCCGCAAAAACAGTCGAGTAATTTTCTTCTGAATCTGATAAAATGAATACAACATCAAAGGGGGCGAAGTGCGTGGACGAAAAGATTTGGGCGGTACAGAAGATGCAGGAGTACGTTTCAGAGCATATCTCAGAAGAAATCACGCTTGCGGATCTGGCAAAGGCGGCGAACTTTTCTCCGTGGTATGCCCATCGGTTGTTTCGGGAACTGACAGGCGTATCTCCTGCAGAGTACGTCCGCAAACTGCGTTTGACCGAAGCGGCAAAGCGGCTGAAAAGCGAGAAATGCCGTATCACAGAGCTTGCCATGGAGTTGGGTTTTGAAAGTGTAGACGGATTCACACGTGCATTCACACGAGAGTTCGGCATGACACCGAGAGAATATAAGCTACGTCCTGTTCCCATATCGCTGTTTATCCCTTACGGTGTGAAATTCAAGGAATTGATGAAGGAGAATATTTCGATGAAAAACGTAAGAAATGTATTCATTCAGGTCGTTCGCAAGCCTGAACGCAAGGTCATCATCAAACGGGGAGTAAAGGCTGACGGTTATTGGGATTATTGCATGGAGGTCGGCTGTGACATCTGGGGAACTTTGCTCAGCATGGACTCGCTCTGCGGTGAGCCTGTTTGCCTGTGGTTGCCCGAAAAGTATATCGTGTCGAACACATCCAAGTACGTGCAGGGTGTTGAGGTTGAATCCGATTATACGGGTTCGATTCCCGATGGCTTTGACATTATCACTCTGCCTGCCTGCGAATATCTGATGTTCCAGGGAGAACCGTTTGCCGAGGAAGATTACTGTGAAGCCATTACCGCAGTACAGCAGGCGATGGACAAATATGAGCCGTCAGTCATCGGATATGTGTGGGACGAAGAAAACCCCCGTATTCAGCTTGAGCCGAGAGGTGAAAGAGGCTACATCGAGCTGAAAGCTGTGAGGGCAAAATGATGATCCCGAAGAGAAGAACAGTGATTTTTTTGACGAGCCAAGCAGTTACTCTGTTTGGCTCGACGCTTGTGCAAATGGCAATCGTCTGGTATGTAACGCTTAATACAGGCGAAGGCGCATGGATAGCCGCCTTTACTGTCGCATCCTATTTGCCTCAATTTTTGATCTCATTCCTTGGCGGTGTGTGGGCTGACCGATATAATAAAAAGGCACTCATCATCGGTGCGGATGCGGGAATCGCCGTCATAACGCTTGCGATGTGGCTGTGTATGCCGTATCTCGGAGAGACATCTCTGATGCTTCCGTTGCTCCTTGCAATGTCCGCACTTCGCTCGATAGGTGCGGGCATCCAGACGCCTGCGGTCAATGCGGTCCTGCCGTTACTTGTGCCTCAGGAGGACTTGATGCGGTATAACGGCATCAATGCCACCATGCAATCGGTCGTGCAATTTGCCGCGCCTGCCGCCGCAGGGGCGTTGCTCAGCTTCAGCACACTTCGCTCGGTATTACTCATTGATATACTGACCGCAGGTATCGGAATCGGTATTTTTTCATTTGTCGCTGTTCCGAGGCAATTACAAACTGAAAAGACTTCCGTGTTTGCGGATATGAAGATCGGAACCCGTTATGTCATGACCGATAAACTTTTGAGAACGCTCCTTATCACATACGGTATGTTCATCTTTTTCAGCGTGCCTGCAGGATTTCTCGCTCAGCTTTTCGTCAGTCGCACTTTCGGAGAAACCTATTGGTATTTGACTGCCGTGGAGGTGGTCGGCTTTCTCGGTATGATGACGGGCGGTATCATCATGAGTACGTGGGGCGGCTTCAAAAAGCGAAGCACGACGCTTGTATCGGGCCTTGCCGCCTTCGGTATTGTCGGAACAGTAATGGCTGTTTCGGGACACTTTATACTGTACCTCGCTTTGATGTTTCTGTACGGTATTCCTTTGACAATGATACAGACTGCCGTCACCACCATGATTCAGGAGAGCTCAGAGGAAAGAATGCAAGGGCGTGTGTTCGGACTGCTCGGAACGATGTATTCGGGTTTTCTCCCTATCGGAATGGCTGTCTTCGGTCCCTTGGCTGACATCATACCGCTTCCTTGGATCATGATAGGCGCAGGAGTTGTATTGATACTGCTTGCAATTTGCCTGTTTGTAAAGAGAAAAGCACTTTTTTCATAGAAAGTAACAGAGATCTGCAATTCAAAACTAAAACAATTAAAGTATCGTGAGGTATACAATATGACAGAACCAATAAAAATACGAGGACTCAGACAAAACAATCTGAAAAACATATCTCTGGATATCCCGAAGAACAAGATCGTGGTTTTCACGGGAGTATCGGGGTCGGGTAAATCAAGTATTGTGTTTGATACTGTTGCGGCGGAAAGTCAGCGGCAGATGAACGAGACATACACCGCGTGGGTGAGAGGTCGATTGCCGAAATATGAAAAACCGAACGTGGAGCTTATCGACAATCTGAACCCGTCGGTGGTCATCGACCAGTCGAGGCTTGGCGGAAACGCACGCTCAACCGTTGGTACCATCAGCGATATGTACTCTCTCCTGCGTCTGCTGTTCTCACGGATCGGGGAGCCGAACATCGGCCCTGCCTCTTATTTTTCGTTTAACAATCCGAACGGTATGTGCCCGACCTGCGCCGGTATCGGCAAGATCATGGATCTGGATATCAATCATTTGATAGACTCGGACAAGACGTATGACGAGGGATTTTTCCTTCTTCCGGCATTCGGACACGGGAATTATTACTGGAAGGTATATCGCCGTCCCGAATATTTCCGCACCGACGTCCCGTGGAAGGAACTGTCCGAGGAAGAGCAGAATATCCTGCTTTACGGAAGCCGGATAAAGGGCGGCGAGCGAATTGATAAAAAGCTCGAAGGAGTCTACAACCAATTCAAGCGGCTTGTCCTGATGAAGGGCATCGAGGAACAGACCGATAACACTTTAAAGAAAATTGCGCAATTTGTATATGAGTGCGAATGTCCCGACTGTAAGGGCAAGAGACTTAACAGTGCCACCCTTTCGTGCAGGATCAACGGATATAATATCAATGAAATGTGCGAAATGGAGTTCTCGACGCTCCGAAATGAGCTTGATAAAATTCACGACCAAAGAGCCGCAGGCATTCTCGAGCAGTTAAAGGCGGCACTTGACCGCATGATCGATATCGGTCTGCCGTACCTTTTTATGAATCGTGAAAGCTCAACTCTTTCCGGCGGTGAGGCACAAAGACTTAAGCTTGTCCGATATATGGGCAGCTCGCTTTGCGGAATGATATATATTTTTGATGAACCCAGTACCGGAATGCACCCGAGGGATGTGCACCGAATGTCACGACTGCTGATGAGCCTTCGGGACAAAGGGAATACCGTGCTTGTGGTGGAGCATGACAGGGACATAATCAGCATTGCCGACGAGGTTATAGATATAGGACCGCTGGCGGGCAAGAACGGAGGTCAGGTGCTGTTCCAAGGCAGCTATGAGGATCTGCTGATCAGCGGAACCAAAACGGGGAATGCTTTGTCGTCAGAGATTAAAATCAAGGAAAATCCGCGCAAGCCGAAAGGCTTTTTGCCGATTCGGAACGCAAATATTCACAATCTGAAGAACATCAATGCAGATATTCCTCTCGGGATCATGACGGTCGTGACCGGCGTTGCCGGAAGCGGAAAATCTTCGCTTATCCGCGACGTTTTTTCAAAGCAGTATAAAGATCAGGTGGTTCTCATCGACCAGAGCGCCGTTACCGCAACGGGACGTTCAACAGTATGCACATTCCTCGGATTTTTCGACGAGGTCAGAAAAGTCTTTGCCGCCGAAAATCATGCGGACGCAGGTATTTTCACCTTTAACGGAAAGGGTGCCTGCCCCTATTGCAAGGGGCGCGGAGCCATCACGACCGAGCTTGTTTTCATGGAACCGGTCACGACTGTTTGCGAGCACTGCGGCGGTACGAGGTACAGCGATGAAGCACTTCGGTATCTGTTCAAAGGAAAAAACATTGTGGATGTTTTGAATATGAGCGTGGAAGAAGCCGTGCCGTTCTTTGCGGATAACAGGAAGATATCCTCTATGCTGGATGCCTTGACTGAGGTAGGATTGTCATATATCTCACTCGGTCAGCCGCTGTCCACATTTTCGGGCGGAGAGAGGCAGAGGGTTAAGCTGGCACAGAATATTCGAAAAAAAGGAAATATCTATATTCTGGATGAGCCGACAACAGGTCTTCATGCTTCGGATATCGAAAAGGTCGTGGGAATTCTGGAATCCTTTGTCGATAGGGGAAATACGGTCATTGTGATCGAGCACAACACCGATGTGATGAAGCTCGCCGATTACATCATTGACATCGGTCCCGACGGCGGAACAAAGGGAGGAGAGGTTGTGTTTACCGGAACGCCGAAAGAAATGTTTGAGAACGGAACGACCATAACTGCAAGGTACTTGAGAAAGGAAAGAAAAAAGGAATACGTGTATGATAAGCGATAAGATCACCATCCGCCCGGAGGAGCATAAGGACTATAAGAGCATTGTATCCTTGATTTTACGGTCTTTCCGCGAGGGGACGGACTATTCGGACGGGACCGACATCATTGCATTGGTAGAGGAGATCAGAGACTCGAAGTATTATATTCCCGAGCTGTCCCTTGTTGCGGAGTTTGACGGAAAGGTTGTGGGACATTTCCTGTTTTCGCGTTTTCCTCTGTCGCCTACCGAAAAAGGAGGACACGATGACGGAACAGATTCCGGAATCGTCATGCTGGCACCGGTGTCGGTTCATGCGGATCATTTCAGGCAAGGCGTCGGAAGTACCATGCTGAAAATGGGGATCGAAAAAGTTAAAGAAGCGGGATACAAAGGTATCACCGTAGAGGGAAATTTCAGATTTTATAACAAGTTGGGATTCCGAACTTCATCGGAATTCGATATTTTCCCAACAAGCGGATACCCAATGACAGACCCACGTTGTATGATGTGTCAGGAGACATATCCGGGTTCGCTTAACGGCGTGCACGGCTATGTTGTTTACGATATGTATTTCAATGCGTAAAGCAAGGATGGACTGTAAGTCGCCAAAAAGAATTTCGGATCGTCTTTCATAATCCTTAGCAGTAAAACCGATTAATAGATAATATCGGTCACATGATAGCCCTGTTCGGCAACGGTCTGCTTCAGAACATCATCGGAAACCTCTTTTTCGAGCGTTACAACTGCAGTTCCGTTCTTGTGGTTGACCTCAGCATTTTTCACGCCGTCGAGCGCCTCAAGTGCTTTTTTTACATGCATCTCGCAGTGTCCGCACATCATACCTTCGATTTTTAATGTCTTTCCCATTGTTTTTGTCTCCTTTTTGATTTTATTATTTAAATTATTTCTGATTTTATGATCCCGTCCCGGATCATGTATCTTGAATAAATTCAAGCGCAGTGCGTTGGTGACCACGCTGAAGCTGGACAAACTCATTGCCGCCGCAGCAAACATGGGATTTAACTGCCAGCCGAGCAGGGGGATAAATACGCCTGCCGCCAGAGGAATACCGATAATGTTATAGATAAACGCCCAGAACAGATTTTCGTGAATGTTTCTCAGTGTTGCACGGCTCAGACGAATTGCCGCAGGAACATCAGACAGGCGGCTTTTCATCAGTACCACATCAGCCGCGTCGATGGCTACGTCAGCACCCGCACCGATGGCAATGCCGATATCGGCACTTGTAAGCGCCGGAGCGTCGTTTACGCCGTCACCAACCATGATGACATTGCCTTTTTTCTTAAGCTCACGGATCACACTTTCCTTGCCGTCGGGGAGTACTCCGGCAATTACTTCATCAACTCCCGCCTTCGCTCCGATTGCTTTAGCCGTGCGCTCGTTATCGCCTGTCAGCATCACCACATGGATGCCCATAT
>CAYQEY010000023.1:0-23642 GCA_964416635.1 uncultured Lachnospiraceae bacterium
CTTCAGATATCGGCATATTTGTTGAGCGTATCCGTTCATTTGTCTCATTTGTCATAATGTTTTCGTTTTTCATTTTTTGTTTCCTTTCTTTTTTACATTATTATTTAAATTTAATTTCCAATATCTGCGGATAAGAATAACTATCCCCCGTAGATATCGTTATAAAATCATTTGGAATGCTTGCATTTTTCGGCTTCTTTATTATCAAGCCTTCGTTATAAGAGATTCCGTGCCCAATAGCGTTGGTAAATGAATCTGTTACATCGAGTGTAAGATATTTGCCGTTTCTGACCGAGGATATCTTGTTGTCAGCGTGATCTACCTTCTTGTTCCAAGTAGAGCCAAAACTGCAAAACCGTTTTTGCGGAATATACGCATCTACATTCTCATCACTTCCATTCAGCACCGGTATATGAAAATATATATGCTCTACACTCTTAGAATACATATCCGAGATTCTCGAAAAATCGGGGCGCAAATAAAGCCATTGCTCTCCAAAATCTTCTGTTCTGCCGATAAAGGCTATAGAACCGAAGGCGTTGTTCTTGTCGGGATTTTTGCTTTCTACCGTAGTATCCTGAAACAGCTTGTGCTCATAGAAGTTAACCTCAAACCGAAGTTCTTTTGCGTGGTGAACGCAAAATACGGTTATCTCGTATTCGCGCTCGCCCTTTTCTTCATACTGCAAGCTTACAGGAAAGCAATTGCCGTTTTCATCATTAGCATAAAGTGCCGACACACAGGCAAACGGCAAGAATTTATCTGCCATTATCGAAAAGTGCTGATCATTGACCCGAATCCCACTTTGCTTCATATCTGAATTAAGTTTGAATGTCACACTATCTGCATTGATCGAAAAATGCAAACCATTCAAGGTGGGTTGAATACTAACGTTTTTTTCGAAAAATTCGTTTTGAAACGCAATATCTATCTTTCCCTTTTGATTTTCAAGAGTACATATGTTTTCTTTGACTGTTACAGTACAGTTAGAGCCTTTGAAGGATTTTATTCCATTTTCAGCACGCGATTTTAAAGAAATTATCCTTCCGCTCAACAAATCATATATAGGAGTACTAAAGCAATAAGCTGTACTGCCAAGCAAATCTTTTACGAGTATCTTATATCTGTTACTGTTTTCTCGGTCAACCTCAAAATCTTTTGCCCCTCGAAGGTATCTGATCTCATTAAAAATATTTCTTGTTGTTTCCATTTTGAACCACTCCTTACTGCTTGATTATCCTTCCCGATCCATTCATGGCAAGTCCATCATAGATCTCGGTCTTAAAGTTGCATAAACTCTTGAATAACTGTTTTTCTTCTGTTTTCATTTTGCTTCCTTTCTATATTTTTGTGTTCTTTTGCAACTGCAAGTAAATTATATATTTTAAATAGGAGAGCCACTGTCCTATTAAAAAAAGATTTTTAAAAAATTCAAAAATGAAAAAGCAGCCATTACCGGCTGCTCAGATTTGTATATAATTGAATTTTAAAGCAAAAAACTCCGCACTTGACAGAAATTCAAATAATTCTGTCAAGTGCGGAGACATTACATTACTCTTATTTGAAAACATCTGTTTTCCACGATCATTTGTTTGTGCTGTGGCAGCGCAAGCTAAGCAACCGACGCAAGCGTCTCGTTGCGGGGTTTGAGCTTGTTTATTCGTTGCAAAAGAAATGGGCTGTCTCAAATGCGAATTTTAGAGCATTTGAGGCAGCCTCTTATTGTTAATCGAAAACCACCAGCAGTGCTGGTGGTTTTCGATTAACAATAAAAAATGCTTTTCGCCACAGCGAAAAGCTACCTTACTTCTTCACTATTCACTATTACTTATTACCTCGCCAAAAACCTCCTCGGACGGAGTTAGTGAAAAGTGAAGAGTGAAGAGTGAAAAGGTAAAAATCTCCTCGAACTTAGTCCGAGGAGATTTTTGGCAGGGGCAGAAGGACTTGGTCTCGTCCGACACCGCAAAGCCGAGAATATTTCGGCTTCGCTACGCTCCTCGGTCAGCGCGGCTCTGGGGCTGTTGCATTAGCCATTCAAAAAGAAAAGCGGCAGCATTTTACCGAAAAGGTATTGTGCTGTCGCTTGCTTTGCTGTATAATTTAATTGCCGCAAAAATTCACAAGAAAGCGAGGTAATTATACCACAATGAGAGACAGAAATCAAGTAGTATTACCGTTTAATTATGAAAAAAATATTAAATACAAATAAGTAAAAATGAGTAAGTTATTGAAAAAACGCAGGTTATATGTTATAATAGCCTGAGAGTACGAAAAACCTATACTGTTTTTTAAGGGGTGTGATAAATGAAGTATATATCATTTTTACTTGCTTTTTGTATGCTGTTTTTTATTGTTATGCTACCATCTTGCTCGCTTAATGATGACTCAAACAATGAGCAAGATGATTCAGCATCTTTTTCTGAACTAAAGGAGACAGAAGAAATGACTAAGGATACGAACAAGACTACCGAAAAGGCTACCGAGGCGATGAGCCGTGAGGAAATACTTGCCTCTACCTCCTTCATACCGACTGCCTACGATACCGACGAAATAAAGACAGTCGATGCTACTGCCGCAGGCTCGTTTGACTCATGGCAGGCTGAGGTATTCAAAAACGGAAGAAATAACGACGACCCCACCGAAAATTCGGTAATAATAAGTCCGTTTCACACGCTGACGGTTAACGGCATATCCGTGCCGGTCTATACGGCGCGTTGCGGCAGTGGAGCTCATTCGTTTGCCCGGATAGACGTTATCTCAAAGAACGATGAATTCATTTTGGAGCTCTCGCTTCGAGTTTCGGCAGATATAGGAAAATGTGTGGTGCTTCCCGAAAGCCGAGGAGTGTTTCCGAGCCTTGATGACGGTACGGTTAGCTCTGAGATAAGCACGGAAGGCTCGTTTACCTACACCTTTGCTTCGACTGCCGATGCCGCAGTAACTGATCCGACGCTCGCTCCGCTTACCGTGATGGTCAGCCGTGCGGAGTCATTCAAGGCTCCGTCGGGCTACAAAACAGTCGAGATAGAGCCGGGTTATCATGCCGATGGCGAGCTTGAGTTTTACGAGCAGCACACGGCGTACTACATCAAGGCGGGATTTCACGATATTTCTTCGATAGGTCTACCATCGAACAGCGTGCTGTACATTGAGCGCGGTGCGTATATTCAGGTGACAGATCGGCAGAATGCGGACGGTTCATATAACACAAAGACGGCGATACACGCCGACGATGTCGAAAATGTAAAGATAATCTCGCGCGGTCTGCTTGACTGCGGAAGGCTTCAGGGCGGAGACGGCAAGTACAAGCACGTGGTGAACACTGCTCGTTCAAATAACGTTTCTATCACAGGTCTTACTGTGATCAACTCAAACACATGGACGATATGCGCATATAGTGCGCAGAATGTGCGCATAGAACGAAATCTTTTGCTTTCCTATAGGACCTATTCGGATGGAATAATGATGTCCGAGTGCACAAACGGAGTCGGACGTTATAATTTTGTCCGTACCGGCGACGATGCCATTGAGTTCAAGGGAACCGGATGGTGGAACGGCGGCTCCAAAAGAGGTATGGGCTGTGTTTACGAATACAACGACCTGTGGACCGACAAGGGAGCGGGTTACTGTCTGACGTGGGAGTCTGCTTGCCCGATGAGCAAAATGGTATTCAGAAATAACTCGGTCGGTTTTGCTCAGCCCACCTGGACCGACAGAAATACAGCCATAGATTGTCTGCTCGGAACAAATGCCGACACTGTATGGTCTGATATAACCTTTGAAAATATAGAAATATATCACGTCATCTCTCCTAACGCGATAAATATTCAAATTCACGGAGAGGGTGGTACGCTCAGAAACGTGGCCTTCAAGAATATAACGGTAGGCTCGGCTGACGACGGCACATACGCATTCCGAATGCATTTTTCGGCGAAAGGCGGCGGTATCTTCGGCATTGTCCTTGATAACGTAAACTTTTGCGGAAATCGTCTCACTGCTGATGATATGAGCGAAAAACTGTTCTGCAACGAGGCTTCCGATTACTTTGATGAGATAACAATAAAATAGGTAGTTTGCTGTGAGTCGGGGGCTGTAAAAAACATCGTGTTTTTAAACAGCCCCTTTACACAACTGATTATAACATAAACGAACTTACGTTATCTTATCCTGACCAAACGTTCCAAAGCCGTTGAAAGCGATGCAACGAGGGCGTCTATGTCCTGTTTTGTATTATATTCCGAAAGGCTTATGCGCAGGGAGCAGTCGGCGTCCTCGGGTGTCAGTCCGAAGGAGATCAGAGCACTGCTCGGATCTTTTGAATGAGATGAGCAGGCAGAGCCACTTGATACGAATATCCCGTCTGCCGAGAGAAAGTGAAGCATGGTCTCGCTCTTGATCCTCGGGAGCGTGAGATTGATTATATGGCTGACACGTGCTCCCTCAGGGCGATTGATGCGAAGGCCCATGGCTTCAAGCTTCTCGGTGGCGTAGAGGTAAAGCTGTTCAATATGGGTGGCGTTTTGTGCGCGTTTTTGTTTTATATCGTTGACAGCCGTTCCAAACGCGGCAATACCGATGGTATTTTCGGTTCCCGAGCGCATACCTTTTTCCTGCCCGCCGCCGAAAATAAAGGGAGATATCTTCTTTTTCTTTATGATATCAGCTGAAATATAGAGTCCGCCCACGCCTTTGGGTGCGTGGAGCTTGTGTCCGCTCACGCTTATGAGGTCGGCTCCGAGAGATGATGGAGTAAACATGACCTTCATAAATCCCTGTACGGCATCGCAGTGGGTTATGGCATCGGGATATTCAGCGCGGATCGCACGAAACGCCGATTCAACATCGTATCTTGCTCCCGTCTCGTTGTTTACAAGCATAAAAGAGGCGAGAAATATCTTTTTGTCAAGTGCCGCTTCAAGCGCCGCCATATCAAGAACTCCGCCGCGAGTGGGGATCTGCACTATCTCAAAGCCTTCCTTTAAAAGCTGAGATGCCGTGTTCTTTACAGACGGGTGTTCCGAGTCGGTGATAAGTATTCGGCTTGCATCCCGGCGCTCCTTAGCGCGTGCGCATCCGAAGAACGCGAGCGACGTAGCTTCGGTTCCCGACGAGGTGAACACGAATTCTCCCTCGCGAGGGCGCGCCCCGAGCGCCGAAAGAAGAGCCTCGCGGGCTGTTTTCAGCTCCGCTTCGGCGCGCTGACCGAGCGAGTGCAGCGAGGAAGGATTGCCGTAGACGTCAAGCATTTGCGCTATCTTTTTCTTTACGGCGGGTGAGAGCGGAGTAGTCGCACTGTTGTCAAGATAAATTTCCTTTTGACTGTTCATATTATATCCTTTGAAGCTCAGCGCAGTCTGAATTCGTCGAGCATTTTCATTACATCACCGATATGTGCATCGAATCTGTCGGCGTGCGCGGTGTAGGTTATCGAATAAACGAGGTCGTTGTATACGAACACGGTCTGCATGATTTTCAGCTCGGTGCCGCCGTATACCGCTTTATAGGTATAAGAGAAAGCGTTCCTGTCGTGCACCGTGCGCTCGCTCTTTTCAACAAGCTCGTAGCCGGATATGGTCTTTTTGTATTCGATCTCGCAAAGCTCAAAATATTTCTCGGCACTCAGATCTTCGTCGGGCGAATAGGTCGTAACGCTGACGTTGGGCTTGCCTGATTCGGGAAAGTAAGCAGAAGAAAGTCCATCCGACGTGTTGGTATGCCAGCTTTGAGGGACATAAAAGCGATATTGTACTTTGCCCGATGCGAGCTTCATTCCGTCGGGAGTTTTTTTGTCGGTAACTATCTCGTTGACTTCGGTCTTCTCTCGCAAAACGAACTCGTTTCTTATCTGTTCAAATGCTTCGGCATATTCCTCGAATGTATCGCTTGCGCAATAGAACGAGAGCATTATCACGTCTCCGTTGTACTCGCCGAAATACTGTATTGCTTTGGTCTTTGAACTTGAACCGCTGTCGAAATCGTATTCTATGCGTATGGCGGGCGTTTCCTTACCGAGCTTTGAGTCCTTGCGGCTAAAGGATAAATCGTCGTAGCTTTTCTTACATTCATCAATATGGGCTTCAACAAAGGATTCAAGCGTCGTGCTTGCATCCTCGGGAGTGTAGTATCTTGCACTCGCTATGACGTTAAGACCGTAGTATGCCGACGAGATCCCGCTGTCGCAGTTGTCGCTCCAGCCGTCGGGAACGTAGAGTATAAACGGTTCGCCCTCAATAGTCGACGAAAACATTCCGTCGGGTATTTTATCGTCTTTCGCACATCCGAAAAGTGCTGTCATACATATGACGGCACAAAAAAGTGCGCAGATCAGTTTTTTGGTCATTTTATGTCCTCTTTCCTTGCGAAAATTTATATTCACACTAATAATAACAAAAAAAGACTTATCTATCAAGCATCATTTTGTTAATTTTTATATTTTGAAAAATTTATCTGAGAAATCTTGAAAAAACTGTTGATAAATAATCGAAATATTAATATAATATTGTGCCGTTAGTGAAGGCTAACCATTAAATTGTATTTACGTTGCAATTGCAACCGATAGGAGCGGGCTATGAATTTAAAAGAGGCAGAAGAAGGAAGGGAATACATCGTTCGCGGTATTTCTACCGATGATGAAGAGCTCAATGCGTTTCTGTTATCATTGGGTTGTTACAGCGGAGAGCCGATAACTGTTATAAAGCGCCGCAAGAGCGGATGCGTGGTCTCCATCAAGGATGGCAGATACAGCATTGACTCTGCGCTTGCCGAAGCTATTATCATCGGTTCAAAATGATATGCGGATCATTTTTTTGTCGATTAGCTTATGATAACCAAATTTTGAAGTCTGTTTATCACTTGTATACAATGCAGGAGGATATAAACAATGAGGATCGCACTTGCGGGGAACCCCAACAGCGGTAAGACTACCATGTACAACGCGCTCACCGGTCGAAACGAGAGGGTCGGAAACTGGGCAGGCGTTACGGTTGACAAAAAAGAACATCCGGTCAAAAAGAGCCTTTACAGGGGTAGTGAGGAACTGATCGCGGTAGACCTTCCGGGCGCATATTCGATGTCTCCGTTTACGTCTGAGGAAAGCATCACGAGTGCTTATGTAAAAAAAGAGCACCCCGATGCCGTCATCAACATCGTGGACTCCACTAACCTCAGCCGAAGCCTGTTCTTCACGACACAGCTTCTGGAGCTTGGTATTCCGGTCGTGGTCGCTCTGAACAAGAACGACGCGAACCTGAAAAAGGGAAACAAGATAGATTCGAAGCTGCTTTCCGGAAAGCTCGGATGTCCCGTAGTTAACACGGTATCCATCACATCGGAGGGAATCGACAAGGTTGTTGAGGCGGTTATCGGGGTCGTAGGAAAAACTCAGGTTGCGCCTTATATTCAGGGCGACATCGACATGAATGACAAGAAGGCAGTCGAGGCGGCTGACAGAAAGCGATTTGACTTTGTGAATAAGATAGTCAAGGACGTTGAGACAAGGAAGGTGCTGACCAAAAACAGAAACACGCAGGATAAGCTTGACGCCATACTTACGAGTAAGTTAGCGGGGATCCCGATATTCGCCGTGGTCATGTTCCTCGTATTTCAGATATCGCAGGCGTGGCTCGGCCCTTGGATAGCCGAAGGCTTTACGGTCGGCGGCGTTAACGTGCCCGGACTCGTAACGCTTATAGATCGGTTTGGAGAATGGGTCGGCGGTCTTATGGAAAATTCCAACCCTCTGCTTACCTCGATAATCGTTGACGGTATCATCGGCGGTGTCGGCGCGGTCGTCGGATTTTTGCCGCTCGTAATGGTAATGTATTTCCTGATCGCTCTGCTTGAGGATTGCGGATATATGGCGCGCGCCACGGTCGTTCTCGACCCCATTTTCAAAAAGGTGGGACTTTCGGGCAAGTCGGTCATTCCATTCGTTATAGGTACGGGATGCGCGATACCCGGCGTTATGGCGTGCCGTACTATAAAAAATGAGCGTGAGCGCAGAGCTACTGCGATGCTCACGCCGTTTATGCCCTGCGGCGCAAAGCTCCCGGTTATCGCGCTTTTTGCAGGCGCGTTCTTTGACGAGGCAGCGTGGGTAGGAACGCTTATGTACTTTGCGGGTATAGTTATTATTCTCCTTTGTGCGCTTCTTATCAATAAGATAACGGGATATAAAAACAAAAAGTCATTCTTTATTATAGAGCTTCCCGAATACAAGCTTCCCGGCTTAGCCAAGGCACTCGTTTCGATGTGTCAGCGCGGTTGGGCGTATATAGTCAAGGCGGGCACGATAATTCTCGTCTGTAACTTTGCAATTCAGCTTATGCAGACCTTTAATTGGAGTCTGCAACCGGTCGATAATGCAAGCGAATCCATACTCGCGACCGTCGCCACTCCTTTTGCGTACATTATTGCGCCTATCGTAGGAGTCGTTGCCTGGCAGCTTGCGGCGGCGGCAATTACGGGTTTTATTGCCAAGGAGAACGTCGTCGGCACTCTTGCGGTCTGCTTCGCAGGCCTTGAAAACCTTATCGATACAGAGGAGCTTGCTCTCCTGGAGGGCGCAGGCTCGGCGGCAGCAGGTATTATGGCTGTTACAAAGTCAGCCGCCCTCGCATACCTTATGTTCAATCTTTTTTCGCCTCCTTGCTTCGCGGCGATCGGTGCCATGAATTCGGAGATGAAGAGCAAAAAGTGGTTATGGGCAGGTATCGGACTACAGCTCGGCGTAGGTTATTCGGTTGCTTTTCTCGTATTCTTCTTCGGTTCGCTCTTCTCGGATACGGGCTTCGGTCAAGCTTGGATGCCTGTTTTGGGTTGGTCTATAGTCGCCACCTTCGCGGCGATCCTTGCTGCCCTTGTTCTAAAAAAGAATAAACAGCTTAAGACCGAAAATACCGTGAAGATCACGGTCAAAGAAATTAAAGAAAAGGAAACGCTCGGCGTTTGAGGTGAATTTTATGCAGATCCCGGATATTGTTGCCATCGTGGCTATTCTGCTTGTCGTAGGTTTCGCCGTTTTCTATATTATAAAAGCTGAAAAACACCGAAAAAAATGCATCGGATGCCCTGACTGTAAATCATGCAAGCATTGTGAAAAATAATATCGGATTTATTATTGCTTTTCGGTTAGCTTTTATATTATTTTTGATACATTTATTTTGAAAAACAACTCCGTAAAATTAAACTTGAATAAACCGGTCTTGATGTTCCGAAAGCATCCTCACAGCAAGTTCTTTGGCGCTCCCTTTCTTTCAAGAAAGGGAGCAAAAACCGATAAAAAAGCTAACTGAAGATCCAAACTGATTATCAATCAATAGTCTTGTCGATCTTAAATCTTGTGATCTTACGCGAGGTATTTTTGGGAAACTCATCGGTTCTGAGCTTGACCCGGCTGATGAACTTGTAGGAAGCGTTACGCTCGTTAATTTTCTTGATTTCGGTCTCAAAGTAAGTTTTAATGTCCTCGATACCTTTTTCTTTAAAGGCTTCGTAATCGGGGTAGATTTCAGCGACGATGACCTCCTTTTCGGGGTTATTCTTACAAACGCCCTGATAAACGACGACTTCATTTACGCCCCAAACGCCCTGAATGTCACATTCAAGCTCCTCGGGGTATACGTTTTTACCGTTGGAAAGGATGATGAGATTTTTTATTCTTCCCGTGATATAAAGCCACTGGTCGCCGTCGATCTCGTTTACGTATCCGATATCGCCCGTATGGAAGAATCCGTCGTCGTCGATCGCAGCGCGTGTTGCCTCCTCGTTTTCAAAGTAGCCGAGCATAACATTTGGACCGCGGTAGCAGATCTCGCCCTCGCCGTTTTCGTTGGGCGCGTCGATCTTGACCTCGCCGCCGATGATGGGAAGCCCTACCGAGCCTTCCTTTCTGCATTCGTTACGGTTGCAGGAGATAAGCGGAGCACATTCGGTTATTCCGTAGCCGTTCAGGATGACAACACCTATGCTCTCAAAGAAATCGATAATATTCTGATTGAGAGCCGCGCCGCCGCAGATGATCATTTGAAGCTCGCCGCCGAAGTTGGAGAGTACCGATTTGCCGAAGAGCTTGCTTCTCATATCGATTCCGACCTTGCGGAGCTTATTGGACATCTCAATTCCCGACTGAAGCTTTTCAAGCTTTCCGCTCTTCTCAGCCGCCGACATTATCCTCTTGTAGAAGGTTTCAACGAAGAGCGGAACGAGAATAAGGTGAGTGGGTTTGAAGGTCTTGAGTTCTTCCATAATATAGCGCAGACCCGAGGAGATGTATATTTCACAGCCCTGGGCGAAGTGACCGACGAAGTTTACGGTCGATCCGAAGGTGTGGTGAGGGGGAAGTGCAAACAGCGTTCTTTCGGTAATTTTGAAATTGTACATACCCTGCTGCATATCCGAGCAGATGTTTTTGAGCGAGAGCATAACGCCCTTGCCCTGACCTGTAGTTCCCGATGTGAAAACTATGCTTGCAAGCTTTTCGTTGTCGATATTATATTCGAAATAGCTCTGGTCGCCCGCCTTTGCTTTTTCGGCTCCCGAAGCGACGAGCGCAGATATGGGAGTGGCGCCCTCGACTTCACCGCACAGCGAAACGAGGTGCTCTGCGATCGGAGCTTGCTTGCAGACCTCGCGTATCTTTTCGGCGAGATCGGCGGCAAAGAAGACATATTCGCACTTTGCCGTGTTGATTATAGACGCTGTATCGGACACAGGAAGCTCCCTGTCTATCGGCACGGTCACTGCACCTACACACATTATCGCGGTATAGGAAAGGAACCAATCTACCGAGGCAGTGCCGATAATGGCGATCTTTTTGCCTTCAAGCTGCATGGAGTGGAGCTCTGTTGCGAGCGTGCGGACGTAGTCGCGGCACTCGGCAAAGGTGATGGCAGTTGCCTTTTTTTGCTTTGGATCTTCTTTATATTGAAATGCCGGTTTGTCGGGAAAACGATCCGCTACGTTTTCAACCATTTCTCTGAAGTCTGAAAACTTTGTAGTCTCGTATAAGGGATAATTTTTCTTTCTGTTTTTAAAAGCCATAATTCTCTCCTTGATCTTCATTTTAATTTATATAGATGATTTATTTTAACATGAACGGCAAAGATTGTCAAGGAAAATCGCAATAATAAATAAGATCAGCGAGATACTCCGCCGGAGTATCTCGCTGATTCGGTTTTACTTGATTTTATTCAACTGCAACGTCATATACTTCCTCGTCAACGTTGGGAAGTGTAGGAGTTTCTACAGTGTCGCCGACTTTAACGGTTGCGTTAATGTCAAGGTCTACCTCGGGAGCTTTCACGGAAGCCGTGAGCTTGAAAGTGTTCTCGTCAACAGCCTCAAACTCAGCGTCAACTGTTACGGAAACAGAACTGTTATCTTGCGTTGCGGTGAGATCAAAGTCAAGGACCGCCTTTGTGGCGCTTACAGACTTGAGATCAGCGGTTGCGGTTACGGTCAAGGCGTCATCTGTGGGAAGCTCTTCTGCAGAAATATAGGTAACGCTTTCATCATCATCCTTAGATTCATACGAGGCCTCAATAATCTTATCGGGCGTTACTTTGAGGTCAAGCTTGAGGATATCGGCATCCGGCTTGCCTGCGTTTGCGAGGTTAAGAACTGCATCTATGGCGATCTTCGTGGCGTTAAGGGTAGAGTGAGAGGTTCCGGTTTCCATTTGGTTGCCTATATATCCCGAGACGACTACAACGCTTGCGTCAAGGTCAAGGCCCAAAACTTCGTTGTCAGCGGTGCGAATGGTCTTCAGGGTTATTACGGACTCGGGCTTGTAGGTAAGAAGATCACCGTAGCTGAAATCCGTAACAGACTTAACGGTCAGGTAATCGAGTGCCGCCGCATCGCTCGTGAGAGCAAGCTCAACATAGATATCGGATTCGTCTGCAGTAAGTCCGACAGCGAACTTGGTGACGGTATCAATGCCGGTTCCGAAATAAATCTCAAGACCGATCTCGTTGATACCTTCAGCTATTGCCGTAAGCACTTCGTCGTTTGCTTTTTCACCTGCGAAAAGCTCGTAGTTCTCGGCAATTACGCTTACAATGTAGTCGTTGGAAAGGAGGAGCATACCGTTCTTTTCCGTGAGGTCCTCTTCCTTAAGCTCGGGAATCTTTATTTTTGCAAGCATCTCGGTCATTTCAGTTGTATCGGAAAGGTCTATTCCGCCGAGGTTGGGCATAATATCTCCAATTGCCATAGACTGCTTTGTCCAAGCGTCTTCAACCTTACTGTAAAGGTCGACGGAGTTGTCGTCATTGAACTGCAAATATGCTTCAAACGGAGCTTCGCCGTTCGATAATTCCGAACAAACTCCAAATATGCCTTCCTTTGCTGCGGCTGATACGTCAATGAAGCCTTCATCGCCGTTGACCGTACCGCTCATCCGGAAGTCGAGTTCTGCGGCAAGCTCCTTGATAACCGAAACATAGTCAAACGACGTGCCTGCAAATGCGGCGAGATCGATCTTGTTGAAAGAATCGAGTAATATCTGTTTGTCGGCGCCGTTGAAGAGGATATCTTTTTCATCCCCGTTGGAAGCTTCGGATGCCTTCTCTGTCGTCGTAGGTGCGTTGGTCTCGGTTTGATCTGTATTTTCGTTTTTACCATTACATCCTACTAAGAGAGACAGACAGAGAATTACGGAAAGAAGCATAAGTAATGTTTTTTTCATAATTTCCTCCAAAATTTTTATAATTTGCGGGTGCAGTACACCGTACACTAAATTATATACCTAAAAAATGGATTTGTCAATAGTTTTTTATAGTTTTTATTTGACAAGTATTTCTTTTGAACCGATAAACTCGGCAAGTGTTTCGGAAGCGAGCTTTTGTGCCGCGAGGTTAGGGTGTCCGTTACCGCCCTCGTGGTTTTGGTTGAGTTGTACCGAATAAAGACCGTTTGCTTCTCCGCCCATGTCCTCAAGCACCGTGCGCGTCCAATCGAAGCGGCCGTTGCCCATCATATTATAAGCCCAAACGATAGGTATATCCTTTCCGTAGGAGTCGCGGATGTAATTGATAAGTGCGCGTACTCCTGCTTTGAAATCCTCTTCTGTGCTTCCGCAGCTCTGGTCGTTGGTACCGAGATTTATCACAACGAGATCGGGTATCCTGAAAAAAGAGTAATCATCGCCGTTTCTGTCACGGTAAAAGGATGTTTTTTGGTAAAAGTCGGATTCGCTGAAGCCGGTATGACCCTTGTCAATGCCTATGCCGCTGCAGCCGACTATCGAATAGTCGGCGTCAAGCGCTTCAGCTGTCATAAAGGCGTATGCCCGGGTGCCGTCTTCCCAAAGTGCGGTGCCGGGATTTGGCGAGGAAGAGTCTCCGAGATTGCCGTATCCGCAGGTGATGCTGTCGCCTATAAATTCAATATAAATGTCTTTTTTCTCGGGTGCGGTGTCAAGATGTCCCGTGATAGATATTTCCTTGAGCACCGAGAGAGACCACTGCGGCTCGGTCTGCTTGAGCAGACGGATGTTGTGCGTTTGCTCGCCCTCAAAGCTTGTAAGTGTAAGCTCGGAGGTGCTGCTGTCGGCAAACAGTCGCTCCTCGGAGCGCACTCCGTCGATGTAGAGCGTGAAATAGGTATTTCGGTCGCAAGAGAGTGAAAGCACGACTTCGCCTGTCATAACACCATCAAATTCTATGCCCGAGGCTGTGAAATCGCAGGAAACTCCGTCATCGACATCCTGCATTCTGCCGATGAGCTTGAAGTACATATAGTCGTCGGATATGTTGTAGGTCTTGCTCGAGAGCTCATCGTCCGTCTTTTCGGTAGGCTTCTCGGTAGCCTTGTCTGAAGTATTCTCTGTGGGTTTCCCGGTGACTTTATCGGCGGGAGTCTTAGTTGGTGTTTCGGTCTGTTTCTCGGTTTCCTTACTTTCGGAAGAGTTACAGCCGACCGCAGAGAAAACGAGAGTGAAGAACAAAACCGCAGAAAGTATTATGATCATCCTGCTTTTGACATTTTTTCTCATGAATCTTCTCCTTATGTATAAATATGCCACCTTTATTTAATAAAGGTGGCAAAAATTCGATATACAAGCTATATCAGTTGAAGTAGTAAGGCTTGCCGGTTTTTGCAGACTCATAGATACCTTCGAGTATCTGAGTTACGCAGTATGCCTGCTCGGGGCGGGTGATGGGGTCGGTGTCGTTGATAACGGCGTTGATCCACTGGCGAGCCTCACGAGTTGCGGCGTCTTCTCCTGCCGCGCCGTCGTTGAATGCAACTCCGCCCGTTGCGAAGCTGGGCTTCATAACTATCTGTCTGCCGTCCTTTACGCTGTTGAAGCGAAGTCCGTCGTTCATATCTGCACCGCCCTTGGTACCGCAAACGCTGGTAACAGCCTCGCGAACGTCAAGCGTGTTGAGTGCCCAGGAGGATTCGAGAACGATGGTCGCGCCGTTCTCCATTACGATAAAGCCGAAAGCGGAATCCTCAACGGTGAACTTCTCGGGATCCCAGTCGCCCCAGGCGTTACCGGTCTGTGTGTCGTTGTTGAGCTTGTGGAATGTAGTACCTACGCAGTATTTGGGCTTGTAGTTGTTCATAGTCCAAAGCGTGAGGTCGAGTGCGTGAGTTCCGATATCGATAAGGGGACCGCCGCCCTGCTCGTACTCGTTGAGGAACACGCCCCATGTGGGAACTGCTCTGCGGCGGAGGGCGGTAGCCTTTGCGTAGTAGATCTCTCCGAGCTCGCCTGCATCAGCCGAGTTCTTGAGGTAGATCGAATCGTCGCGGAAACGGCTCTGATAACCGATCGTGAGCTTTTTGCCTGTTCTCTTTGAAGCGTCGAGCATCTTCTTAGCCTCTTCGGAATTTATAGCCATGGGCTTTTCGCACATTACGTGCTTGCCTGCCTCAAGCGCATCGACCGTGATGAAGCTGTGAGAGCGGTTAGGTGTACAAACGTGAACCACGTCGATGGTCTCGTCCTTGAGGAGCTCCTTGTAATCCTCGTATACCTTTGCATCGGGTGTACCGAACTTCTCAGCGGCAGCCTGTGCGCGCTCTACGATGATGTCGCAGAATGCTACCATTTCGCACTGTTTGATTTTTTTGAGCGATGGCATATGCTTGCCGTTTGCGATGCCGCCGCAACCGATAATGCCTACTCTGATCTTCTTTTCCATAATTAAAACTCCTTATAAATTTTTAATTTAAAAATTAAAGCATTTACATCGTAATTATATCGCACAAAAACCGAATTGTCAATAGTCTGAAAAAGAAAATAAAGATTTTTCGCATAGAAAGGCTTCTATTGTGCCAAAATTGATATAGAAAATTTTTCGGAGGATACTATGAAAATAAAGATCATCACAATTCTCACCGTCATTTCACTGATGCTCGGTTTGTTCGTCGGATGTGCCGACAGAGACGGCAGTGCGGACGTTCATGTTTTTTACTACACCTACAGCGACACCTATATATCTACCGTCCGTTCGGCTCTTGACAAGGCGCTTGACGGAGCGGGGATAAAGTATCAGGATCATGACGGCAACAACAATCAGACCACGCAGACCGAACAGGTGCAGACGGCGATAACCAAGGGCGCGAAGCTCCTTGTCGTAAATATTGTTACCACGGGCTCGGACGATGCGGCAAACGGCATCGTATCTCTTGCAAAGAATGCCGGTATACCCGTAATATTCTTCAATCGCGAGGTTTCGGACAGTGTTGTAAACAGCTATGAAAAGTGTGCTTTCATAGGAACCGATGCGAGCGAGTCGGGCAAGCTTCAGGGTGATATGATAGGCGACTACGTGCTGAAAAATTACGAATCGATCGACCTCAACGGCGACGGCGAGATATCCTATGTTCTTTTTATGGGCGAGAAGGGTAACAACGAGGCGATATACCGCACGAGATACTCGGTGGAGAACGCCAATGCAAAGCTCACGGCGGCGGGCAAAAAGGCACTCAAATTTTACGATCCGTCGAACAGTGACAAATATCTGCTCGACCGCGACGGCAAGTGGTCGGCTCAGGCGGCAAACGAGTATATGACGACTATACTTTCCTCGCACAGCACGGCAAACAAAAATATGGTCGAGCTTATAATATGCAACAACGACGGAATGGCAGAGGGAGCAATATCGGCACTTTCTGCTTCGGGCTACAACACGGGCGCGGAGGGCGCTGTCACGATCCCGGTTTTCGGCGTTGACGCCACCTCGGCGGCGCAGGAGCTTATCAAAAACGGAAAGATGGCGGGAACCATCAGGCAGGATGCCGAGGGTATGGCGGCGGCTCTTCTCAAGACCGTTGAAAACGGACTCGGCGGCAATGGGCTGCTTGATGGTATGAGCGACTATAACATTGACACCGATGTTGCCAAGGTGCGTATAGCTTATTCGGTATACCTCGGCGAGCAGTAGGATTCCTTTGTGCCGCTCTTCTTTGAAGGGCGGCACGAAAAGACCGTATATAAAAACATAAAGGAAGAAAGAAATGGCAGAGTATTTACTTGAAATGCGAAATATAAGCAAGAGCTTTCCGAGCGTAAAGGCGCTTGACAGGGTAACTTTGAAGATACGTGCGGGCACTGTACACGCCTTGATGGGCGAGAACGGTGCCGGAAAGTCGACCCTGATGAAATGCTTATTCGGAATATATTCGGCGGACGAGGGAGAGATATTTCTCGACGGCAAGCCCGTAAGCTTCAAAAATTCCAAAGAGGCACTTGAGAGCGGAGTTGCGATGGTGCATCAGGAGCTGAATCAGGCGCTTAAACGCACGGTATCGGACAATCTGTGGCTCGGAAGGTACCCCACGGCGTTGGGATTTATCACGCGTGAGGGCGTCATGCGCCAAAAAACGCTTGAGATATTCAAGGATCTCGGCATCGAAGTCGATCCGGATACCGTTATGAGCAGAATGTCGGTCTCGGAACGTCAGATGGTTGAGATCGCAAAGGCGGTATCCTACGATTCCAAGATAATAGTGCTCGACGAGCCGACTTCATCGCTCAACGACCGCGAGGTCGAGCATCTTTTCCGTATCATCGAAAAGCTTAGGGAGCGCGGATGCGGAATAATCTATATCTCTCACAAAATGGAGGAGATACTGAAAATATCCGACGAGGTCACGGTCATGAGGGACGGAAAGCATATAGCGACCGAGCCTGCCGCAGAGCTTACCATGGACAGGATAATCAAGCTTATGGTCGGGCGTGAGCTGACCGAGCGTTTTCCGCCAAAACACAACAAAGTGGGCGAGGTCGTGCTTGAGGTCGAGGGACTTACTGCACGATATGCGCCGATACGCGATGTATCGTTCAAGGTCAGGAGCGGAGAGATAGTCGGTGTTGCGGGGCTTGGAGGAGCGGGACGCACAGAGCTGCTCGAGAGCATATTCGGTCTGTGCGAGAAAAAGAGCGGAGTGATAAGGTTGCATGGCAAGGAGGTTGGGAATCGGTCGCCGCGCGAATCAAAGAAAAACGGGTTTGCACTGCTCACCGAAGAACGGCGCGCAAACGGTATATTCGGAATACTTGATATTACCGAGAATACTGTCATATCGGGGCTTTCAAAGTACCGTTCGTTCGGAATATTTCTGAGCGACGGAAAAATGAAGAAGGATACCGAGTGGTCGATAAGATCAATGAGGATAAAAACTCCGTCGCGCTCGACCAAGATACGCACACTGTCGGGCGGAAATCAGCAGAAGGTCATTCTCGGGCGGTGGCTGTTGACAGAGCCCGAAATACTGCTTCTCGACGAACCGACAAGAGGCATTGACGTAGGCGCAAAATACGAGATATATCAGCTTATCATCTCGCTTGCCGAGTCGGGAAAATGCGTTATGATGGTATCGAGCGAGATGCCCGAGCTTCTCGGAGTATGCGACAGGATACTCGTAATGTCGGGGGGCAGACTTGCAGGCGAGCTTGACACGAAGGATGCCACACAGGAAAAAATAATGGAGCTTGCCTCACGCTTTGCGTAAGTCAGCTCGGTTTGGAGGATATTAAATGAGCAGGTCAGAAAGGGGAATCGCGCGCTGGAACCCCAAAACCAAATTTATGCTTTTTAAACAAAGATCGCCCGAAGAGCGAAAGAGGGCGGTAAAGGAATTTTTCATAAACAATCTTTTGTATATACTGCTGATACTCGCGATAGTCGGAATACAGCTCTACGACCCGCGGTTTCTCTCTCTGTCGTCGGTGATAAATATAATATCGCTTTCGGCGGCAAATCTTCCCATCGCGCTCGGAATTGCCGGCTGTATAATCCTCACCGGAACAGATCTGTCCGCCGGCCGTATCGTCGGAGTTACCGCCTGCGTGGCGGCGTCTCTCCTACAGGCAAGCGGATATGCAAACAAAATGTTTCCCTCGCTTCCGACCTTTCCCGTGTGGGCGGTATTCCTTATAGTGATAGTGCTTGGAGCTATCGTCGGATTCGTCAACGGATTTTGTACGGCAAAATTCAAGCTCCATCCGTTTATCGTAACGCTTGCCACTCAGCTCATCACCTACGGCGCGCTCTTGATGTATCTTATGCAGGGTACCAATAACGGTCAGTCCATATCGGGGCTTGATTCCGGGTATACGAGCTTTATTACGGGAAGTATGTTTAAGATAGGCGGTGTTGCAGTACCCAATTATATATTTTACGCCATCGGAATTACCGCGATAATGTGGATAATCTGGAATAAGACCGCGTTCGGGAAAAATATGTTTGCGGTCGGCTCCAACCCCGATGCGGCAAATGTTTCGGGTGTTTCGGTCTCGAGGACCATAATCTGGGTATTCGTGCTTGCGGGTATTATGTACGGTATTACGGGTTTTATCGAGGCTGCGCGTATAGGCTCAAACAGTGCCGCTACCGGTCTTAACTATGAGCTTGATGCCATCGCCGCCTGCGTTATCGGCGGAGTTTCCTTTGTCGGAGGTATCGGAAAGATACGCGGCGTTATCATGGGAGTCGTTCTGCTCCGTATCATCTTCGTCGGTCTGACCTTTCTCGGCATTGACTCCAATATGCAGTACGTTATAAAAGGTCTTATCATACTCGTCGCCTGTGCCATCGATATGCGCAAGTATCTGGTGAGAAAATAACAATTACAAAATCAGGTCTTGTGCCGCTCCTATCGGAAACGGTGCAAGACCTGAAATGTTTATATTTTTTGAAAACAGTCGCTTATTCTTCCACTCCGAGCTCGCAGACGCGCTGCCAGATAAGATCGGCAGAGGCTTCGGCGTTGTAGAGCTCGTCGGGAGCATCGATCAGATGCTTGCGGTATGGTTCGAGCTTTTCGGGCTCGTGAGCGAACTTGCATATTTTCTTTGCGGCAAGCTTCGCACTCGGAATATACATAGCACCCTTAAGGTCGTGAACGTAATAATTTTTAATGCCGCGCTCAATGTAGGTGATACATTTATTGACTATTATCGGTACGCCGAGCGAGGCAGGCTCGGAGATGGAATTTGCTCCGCTCTTGCCGACATATATATCGGATGCGGCGATGTATTTCGTGATCTTATCGGTGAAATTGAGTGCAACCAGCCTGATGTGCGAAGGGCAGGTTCGGGAGAGCTTTTCAAGATGCTCGCAAAGCTCGTCGTTGGTACCGCACAGCGCTACAATCGTTATCGGTATGTCGGCAATTTTTACCAAAGCTTCAACAGTCGAACCGAGCCTTGCCATTCCGTAACCGCCGTCGCTGAGCGAGACGGTAAAGACGTTCTCGTCAAGCCCGAGCTCCCGGCGTAGGGCTTGCTTCATTCCTTGCTTTTTCAGCTCTGCGATCTCGGGGCGAGAGGGGAAGGGGATGCGCGTGATATTTCCGCCCGCGTACATTCGGATGCGCTCTATCTTTCGAGCGCCGACATCGCTTGAAATAAGGAAATTATTGCAGTCAACGTCAAAAGCGCCGTTTGAATAAACGTCGGGGCAGAAGCAGATGGTATAAGGACGCGGTGTGTGCATTTTGTTTATGTAATAAGGCGTTGCCCAATGCGCGGTGTAGACGACGTGAGCATTGAGTTCTTCCATATGCTTGATAGCCAAGGGCGCGGTCTTTCTGCCGCTCACGGTTTGCGAGAGCAGTACCTGAAGTGCAAAGCTGTCGCCCGCTATAAGGTTGCCGATCTTGCAAAGTACGCTGAGCACGGGAGATCGGTTTTGATTTTTGACCGCCCGGGTAAAGAGCTTTTCGGTCTTTTCCATATTGGGGTCGCCTGTTTCGGTAAAGAATTTCGATTCGATCACCTCAACTCTGTCGCCGTATTTGTTTTTGAAGGCGTCGCAGACCGTGCGGGTAGGAATGATGTGTCCCTTGCCCGCCTCGATGTAGGTGAACACCACTCTCGGCTTTTCGCCCTTCTTTGGACGGTTGAGATTTGACAGACGTTCAAGTCGTTTGTGCTCAAGCGACACCTCGGCACACGCTAAGAATGCGGCATAGATTATCTGGAAGTTGGGATAGAAGAAGAAGTTGTCAACAAGCGACATTCCGAGTATACAGAGCGGAACCGACAGCAAGAGCAATTTGTCAAGCGAATAGCGGCGTATTATTGCTTCAAGGCCGTGCTTGAGGTGTATAAGAAACGCGAGCAGACCGAATATTCCCATCGAACCCATGAACTCGATGAAGATATTGTGGTACATATTACTGTAGACCTCGGAGGCGGCGTAATCTCCCGACATAAAGCCCGAGCCGAACAAGGGAGCGCGCAGGAAATCACGGAGTCCTCTCTTCCATATGTCGGTACGAGAGCCGAGAAGAGCAGAAAAGCTTTCGTTTCCCTCGGCATCAAAATCAAGTCGCAGAGCGTCAAGCATTTTATCTATCATACTCTCACCTCGCTCGGGGTAGAGTACAAAGAACCAGAACGCCGCAAACAGCATTGCCGCAATAAGAACGAGCGAAAGTATGCGGTTGATCTTTTTATTTCTTCCGCTTATGCAACAGAGGATAATGCCCACAAAAAGAACGATTCCGCCGAAGATTATTGCAGAACGGGTATCTATGAAGAGGGTCATTGCCCAAAAGAGTATAGCCGATACGTAGTGAAACACGGGATATTTGTGCGAGCGCGCAAGATAGAGCGCGGCGGGTATGGCTACGGCGATGACAGCTCCGACTATGGTCGGAAGCCCCCAAGCCATAGAAAGCATTACGCGGTTTATGCGCTCGGCACCGCTTGGCATGTTTATGATAAGGTTGTCGTTGATGTTCAGGCGGTAAGCTGTTACCATCACCTCGGCAGACACGGTAAATCCGACCGCGACAAGTGTTTTGCAGGCATATGCCACGCCCCCGTCGGAGCGCGCGATGACAGTCAGGAAGAGACAGTAGAATATTGTAAGCACAAATGCGGACATAAGTCCGTAAATGACGTTTTCAATTCTCCAGGTTGGCGAGAATGCGCCGTTTAAAATAAGCGCGACATCAATAAAAATTATCCCCCAGAAGAACAGACCGCGCTTGACAAACATTTCTTTTATCGCGCCGTTTGAGATGAGTCTGTAGATAAGAGTTGCCGAAAGAATGACCAAACAGACGATAAAGGGAAGCAGTGAAGCGGTATCAAAGGGCGGCAGATGGTTATATCCCGCATAATAATCCTCCGGGACGTCTGGGCCTATGGCGTAATATATAAGGAAAGCGGGGACGAGAAACACCTTCAGGTCACGAGAAAAAAGCCCTGCGAATACCGAAAGAGCCGTGAGAATGTATATGCAGGGAAGATATACGTCCTTTCCGTTGGTTCCCGAAATCACGCAGATGACTGCAAACAGTGCGGGATAAAGAGCGGTATTTTGCATTTTTACTATAAATGAAATGATCGAAGAACGGTCACGAATCTTGTCAAAAATGCTCATGAGCGGTCAGGCACCGTTGCGCCTACCTCCTTTCGGGATTTATAATTGATACTCCTTTTATCATTATAACACTATTTATTTGAAAAATCAATAGAAAGCCTAAAATTCGCCCAAGTAATGAGAAACACGGGAAAATCAAAAGCACCTGCGGGCATCACTATGCCGCAAGTGCTTTTTGAATGTACTGTCTTATTACTTTTTTGTGAGTTCCGCGACAAGCCCGATAACGCCGTCGACTATAAATACGATACCGCAGATGAGAATGAGTATATCAAGTGCGTTTCCGAATGCGAGAGCGATACCTGCGAGAATGGTGAGGATAGCAAAGGTGATACCGAGAACCGATTTTTTTCTTCTCTTGAATTCCTCGATCAATGATACAAGGCCTTTGACGGCGACAAGTATACCGAGGACGAGAAGGACTACCCAGGTTATCAGATGTCCGAGAACGATAATGAGGACACCTATGATAAGGCTGACTGCGCCGCCTATCCACTCTTTTTTGATGAGCTCGAGGATGCCGGTTATGATGAATACGACGCCCGCTATGGTCATTGCCCAATCAATGGTTTCTGCCCTGAAAATTACCAAAATAATACCTAAAGCAATGTAGAGTATTGCGGAAAAAAGGCCCGAAAATGTTTTTTTTGCCATACTAAAGCTCCTTTCGACAAAAAATCACGTATAGATTATAGCACTTTAAGGCTTGAATGTCAACGGTTTTGCAAAAATTGGCCTTATCGGGGATTAAAAAGCACAAAAAACGGACTGCCGCAAAATGCAGCAGTCCGCTTTGATTGCGTAGATCAATCTTTTTTGTATCCTATGTTTTTATCTTTCTGGGGATCGAAGACGAAGTTGTATATCGAAGCAACCAAGCCGTAAATTCCTAAGGTTATTAAGGATAACCAAAAATACGAGCCTGTTCTCGATGTGAAGCCTTCGGGCTTAAGCGAGGTGTGGTTGATGACGATGCTTCCTATCCAGCCCAAGAAGAAGGTAAGCAAAAAGCGTGCGATGTTCTTGTTTTCCATAAAAATGTCTCCTTCCATTATATATTCGTAATGTCTGAAATCCGATAACTCCGACAATTAAGATCTATGCCAGATTTGTTGTCGAAATTTATCGAAATTCATCCTACCCGATACTATTATATACTACTTTATCCTACTTGTCAATACTTTGTATGAAAAAATTATATAATAACACAAGAAGTAGAAAAGGAGGGTCCGGAAATGAAACCTTTAAAAGAAAAAATAAGTATAACGATCGACAACGATCTTCTCGAAAAATTACGAATAAAGGCCGAGCTTGACGATAGGTCTTTATCGCAATACATAAATATCGTACTCAAAGAGTACATAAAACAGGAAGAAGAGCCGGTAACGTTAAAATGACCGTTACATCCAGCACTTTATGTATCTAAATGTAACGGCCCTTGTGTTTTCATAAAAAAAGAGTGTTCGTAAATCCGTTACGAACACTCAAATCAGTCGAGGTGACAAGGTAACTCCGCTTCGCTCCGTGATATCCACGCCCTGTGCCTCGCAAGCGAGCTTGCAGATCTTCGGGCGGGATATGCGAACTTGCGTTGTTGCGGAGCAACAACCAAGTCGAACTTGAGTACCAAATCATAAAAGCAAAAAGAGAGGCGTTGCCTCTCCTTGATTTTTGTGTCGAGGTGACAAGGTAACTCCGCTTCGCTCCGTGATATCCACGCCCTTCGCCTTGCAAGCGAGCTTGCAGATCTTCGGGCGGGATATGCGAACTTGCGTTGTTGCGGAG